>NZ_JAJBNQ010000001.1:0-271502 GCF_020538025.1 Blautia sp. MSK17_66 | reverse complement strand
GATCAACAAGTGGGCGGATAAAGGAAAGTTCACAGTAATAAAAGTTGGCAGTCGACTTAGGATCCGTCGGGATGAATTTGAGGACTGGATGGAACAAAGAGAATTGGAAAGGAGCATGCAATAATATGGCATCTATAAGAGAACGAAACGGAAAATTCAATGTAATCTATTCCTATACGAATGAAAAAGGCGAGAGAAAACAGAAATGGGAAACCTATGAAACGAAAGCCGAAGCCAAGAGAAGAAAAAAGGAAATTGAATATAAAAAAGAGATGGGATCATTTGTCGTCCGCAAATGCAAAACATTGGATAAACAATATTAATCAGAGCAAGATTAAATCGAATCATATCGTATCTGCAGGTAAGAAGAGATGTGAGTCGGATTAGACCGAAGTCATAAAAGCCTATGAGGAAATCATTAAGAGCAACATCGAATACGATGCATTAATCCAGGCAAATAAGTTTGATGAAAAACTGGTACAGGGTATCTTTGAACTGATTCTGGAAACAGTAGTCAGTCAGAGCGACAGCATCCTGATTGCTAGTGAAATCTATCCGGCAGCTATGGTAAAAAGCAAATTTCTGAAGCTGAATTATATGCATATCGATTATGTGATCAGCTGCATGAAAAAGAACACGACGAAAGTCAAAAACATCAAGAAATATTTACTGGCTGCGTTGTTTAATGCACCGTCAACCATAGACGGTTATTACCAGGCAGAAGTAAATGCAGACATGCCACATTGGGCTGGCTGAAAGGAGGACTTATGCGAGTGATTTTATTTATCTTAAAGCTCATCGGAAGAATCTTACTTATTCCGCTATGGCTGATCTTGGCCTTTATCGGTGTATGTGTCAGCGCAGTAGTTAATCTCTACTGCGTTGCAAAAGGCCTTGTGGGTCTGCTTCTTGGAGCAATGCTTGTGTGCACTATTATCTGGTACCGCACGCAGTACATGAATTATATCCTTTTAGGAATCTCTGAATTCATGTTGGTGGGTGTATTGGCTGCAGGCGCATTTGTCCTGACATTGGTGTCTGAAGTGAGGGACTGCGTTGGAAGATTTATTATTGGAGGATGAGAGGATGGAAGAATTATATAATGTGATGGATAATCTGCTGGATCTGGAATTCCAGATAAAAGCAGGGATGGACATTTTGAAAGAGTTGGAAGAACTTTATATGTCAGATTCAGAAAAAGAGGAGACCGAAGCAGAGAAATTGGCAGTGCTGATGAGAGGATATATGCAATCTATGAAGGCAAATCTGAGAGAAATTATTCACTATATCGATGAGTCAACACTAGAAAAAGTGAAGAACGAAAAAGTTCAAAAGCAAGAGTTTCCTTCAAAGGTGTCAAAAGACATAGAGGAAGCTGTTGATAAGATAATCGCCAATCGTATGAGCAAAGCATATTCTGAATGGAAATCAAATCAAGATACACGGCCATATAATGAAAATATAGAGAAGGAATACCAGAAGCTTTTGGAAACACTGTCTCCGGAACAAGAGGAAGTGCTTACGAAGTATTGCGATGAAATATTTGCCAGCGGAGCAGAGACAGAAGAGTTTTTTTATCGACTGGGTATAAAGGATGGACTGAGATTAAAAAGTACGGTAAAATCTGTATTAGAAATGATGGCGCGAAATCGGAATTTGTGAGGGAAAAATGAAAAATATCAGAGTAAAATTGGTTCCTTTAGCAGCAGATGACCGTGAGCAGTTCATATTGGACAATCAATGGTCGTTCAAGCACAGTGCACTGTTGGAATTCGGCGAACGTGATAATCATATTGATGCAGACGGAGAAATCATATCTCGCAAAACCGTTGAAATGTGTATGGATGCGGAAAATTCGGAAACTTACAGAATCGTTCTTGACGGCAAAAATGTAGGAGGTATGATTTTGCAGATTAACAAAGAAACCAACGAAAACGAGTTGGATACTCTTTTTGTGTTGCCGGAAGCGCACAGCAAGGGTATAGGATACGGAGCGTGGCTTGCCGCCGAAGCTTTGCATCCTGAAACAAAAATCTGGAAAACCTGTACGCCGTATTTTGACAAGCGCAACATCCATTTTTATATAAATAAGTGCGGATTTCAGATTAACGAGTTCTGGTGCGAGCATTTTAAGCCAACAAAAGAGATTCCGGATGAGGCACCCGATGAAGGTCCCGATGAAATGTTTCATTTCATTAAGGTTATGAAATAGCTTGGTAGAATAGCAGGTAATGAAATTCAAGTTTGTAGGGCTAAATTATAGAAAATTAAAAAAACGGAAAATTTATTATTGAATTCGTTTTAACTGTTGGCATTTTTTTGTATTTTCAGAAGGGAAAGCAAACATGGAGAATGAATTAATTTTGTTTGAAACTGCCGATAAAGAAATAAAGTTAACTGTGCCTATAAAAAATAATACTGTATGGCTTAATAGAAAACAGTTAGCCGAATTGTTTGGAAGAGATGTAAAGACAATTGGGAAACATATTAATAATGCATTAAAAGAAGAGTTGGATAATTCAGTTGTCGCAAATTTTGCGACAACTGCTTTAGATGGAAAAGTGTATCAAGTTGAACATTATAATTTAGATATGATTATTTCTATAGGCTATAGAGTGAAATCTAATCGAGGAGTAGAATTTAGAAAATGGGCTAATAGTGTTCTAAAACAGTATATCATACAGGGGTATGCAATCAATGAAAAAAGATTAGAAGCTTTACAACGAACAATAAATATCCAAACAAAAATGCTTGCATGCACTTTGGAAGTAGATGAAGCAGAGGTGTTGAAAGCTGTTAGCTTATATACAAATGCTTTGATGCTGTTAGATCAGTATGATCATCAATCACTTAAAAAGCCTACTGGAAGCAAGGCAATCTATAGAATTACATATGAAGATTGCCGAAATATGGTGAATGCAATGGAAGATTCATTTCACTCGGATGTCTTTGGGATTGAGAAAGAAAAGGGAAAAGTTGAAGGTATTCTTGCAGCAGTTTATCAAAATGTTTTTGGAGGAGATGTTTATCCTTCCTTAGAAGAGAAAGCAGCCAATCTTTTGTATTTTATGATAAAAGATCATCCTTATGCTGATGGATGCAAGAGAATTGCTGCATCGTTATTTTTGGAATTTTTGGCTCGAAATAATATACTTTACAAAGCTGATCAAAAAAGGGTAAGTGATGGTGCATTAGTAGCAATAACATTAATGATTGCAGAGTCAGATCCAAAGGAGAAAGATATTATGGTTAATTTGGTGATGAATTTGCTAATAATGTAAATTTGATTTCGAATCGGAATTGACCGAACTCTTTGAGCGAGGGATACTTCTTGTCCGAAGGGCAAGAAGGTGGAGTTGAAAAAGATTATAACAATCGTAATTTGGAGGGATAATGAGATGAATATAAAAGACTTTAAGTGGACGAGAGAACCTGATGATTACACGCTGACAGATGACAAAATTGAGATTATTACACAGCCTGGAACTGATTTGTGGCAAAGAACTTACTATCATTTCCGCAATGATAATGCTCCGGTTCTGCAGATAGAAACAGAGGAAAAGTTTTTTTCATTTATAGTGAAAACTGATTTTAAGGAAAGCCATCATCGCTTTGATCAGTGCGGTGTGGTTATGTATCTTGACAGTGAGAATTGGTTGAAAGGTTCTATAGAATATGAGAATGACTATTTTCAGCACCTGGGAAGTGTTGTGACAAACAATGGATATTCAGATTGGGCAACTACGGAAATTGATGCAGAGATTAAATCTATGTGGTATCGTCTCAGTAGACGTGAAGATGATTATTGCATTGAATGTTCTGAGGATGGAATACGGTTTAAGCAAATGAGGATTTGTCATATGTGGGCTGGTGCAGGAAAAATCAAATTTGGAATTTATGCATGCAGTCCGGAAGATTCATCGTTTAAAGCGGTATTTACAGATATGAAATTGACGGAGTGTCAATGGAAAGCCCACGATGGTCAAAAGCCGGATGAGATGTAGCAGACTGTATTTGATATAAAAAACTAATATGAAAATAGTTAAAGTTTTTCAGTTTGTGTAACTGAGAAAAACGAAAATTCCTTTAAAGTGGATTGAAGGGGCCGCTAATAATTCTAATACAGATAAACCGGAGATGATCAATAGTTTACTAGAAGAGTTCTTCTCGAATATTTTATGACAGGCAACCTAAAGTTATTTGAATTGAAAAAGTTGGAGGATACACGCATGAAAATTGTAATCATTAATGGAAGTGCCAGAAAAGGAAACACGCTGACAGCAATCAATGCATTTATAAAAGGAGCGTCAGAAAAGAATGAAATTGAAATCATTGAACCCGACAAACTCAACATTGCACCATGCAGGGGATGTGGTGTCTGTCAATGCTCTAAGGGATGCGTCGATAAGGATGATACAAATCCTACAATTGATAAAATTGCTGCCGCAGATATGATTCTTTTTGCTACGCCAGTTTATTGGTGGGGAATGTCAGCACAATTGAAATTAGTCATTGATAAGTGCTACTGCCGTGGATTGCAGTTAAAAAATAAAAAAGTGGGCACGATTGTTGTAGGTGGTTCTCCCGTAGACAGTATCCAGTATGAGCTGATTGATAAGCAGTTTGACTGTATGGCAAAATATCTTTCATGGGACATGCTTTTCAATAAATCATATTATGCAACAGCCAGAGATGAACTTGAAAAAAATAAGAATTCCATGAACGAACTTGAGGGAATCGGAAAAAATTTATAAAGCACACTCCAAATTCCAGTTGATATTTCACATATTTTAGGAAATTTAATAACTGTTATATTTGATTATCAAATTCTTCGCAAACCCTTGAAAATACTAAGTTTGTAGCAAGTGAACTTTCCCTTACTCTTTCCCTTGTGTTACATTTTCCCATTGCTTTTCATGAACCTTAATATGGGAAAAATTAAGGGAAAGAAAATTTCATAACACAATATAACATATAACAATAACGACATGGTGAACTGATTGAAATGTTTTCGATATTTAACTCTGTAACTGATTATCAAAAGAAAATGGAGATAAGATACGATGAGAACAATTTATGCAGAATATAATATAAACCACGATAGTATTGATGTTTACACAAGTGCTGGATATATGCTTCGCATTGATTGCTGGGAAGCTGAAAAAAATTTAAAAACCACATATGGATCAGAATGTGCGCTTACTTCATTGGCTGTGGATGAGCCTTTGGAATATGCAAGATTATATCTTGATGGCAATTTACAGATGTGGGTGGATACAGAAGATTCATTAGAACTTTATTAAGCAAGAAGTGAGATAGTGTTGTAGGGAGTTTCCTGTAGTTAAAGATACCACACCCGATATGATGAACCCACGCTTATACACTACCAGCTATGATAAAAGAAAGGACAGCAATTTGACACTGCTGTCCTTTCTTTTATAAAATTGCAGTACACAGAAAAAAGCTGTAAAATGAAAAATATATTTGTCCTTGTAACAATTCTCGGACATTTGCCTGTTATACTATCTGCAAAAAGAAAAGGAAGTGATAATATGAAGCATATTTTAATTGTCGAAGATGATAATCTTTTGAATAAAACGCTTACTTATAATTTGGAATTGGACGGTTACACAATAACTTCTGTTCTGAATGCAAGGACAGCCGCTGAATCATTAAAAACAAACATTTTTGATTTGGTATTGCTGGATATAAATTTACCAGACGGAAATGGTTATGACCTATGCCGTCTTATCAAGCCAGAGCATCCTGATACAGTAGTTATATTTCTAACTGCCAACGATCAGGAAAGCAATCAGATACGGGGATATGAAGCTGGTGCAGTGGATTATATCACGAAACCTTTTTCGATTAGTGCTTTGCAGCGAAAAATCAAAGCCATGTTCGCTATGTTGGAGCATCACAAACCAGCTAAGGATATTTACGAGGATGGTAGCTTGTTTCTGGATTTTTCGGAACAATTTGCAAGTTTGAACGGGAAACCATTAGCACTTTCTGCGATGGAATATAAAATGTTGAACCTATTTCTTAAAAATCCGAAGCAGGTACTTACTCGCCAACAATTTTTAGAAAAACTGTGGGATGTTGATGAAAAATATGTAGATGAACATACCCTTACTACTTCTATCAGCCGTATTCGCAGTAAGATTGAAGCGGATGGCGACACATATATCAAAACGGTTTATGGTATGGGGTATCAATGGACAGGAGGCGAAAAGAAATGAATCTGAATAACCTTTCTGCTAAGAAAATTTGTAGACTGGTTAGTGCTGGCATGGTTTTCTCTATGCTGGTAATTACCGGTATTTTCGGCGGTATAATGCAGGATATACGAATTTTTATAGTGGGTGGAACATTGACACTCTGTGCGTTTTTCTGGATTTGGCTATTGGTGCTGATTTTTGGAAAACGCCTTTCTCATTTTACTTCTAATTTGTGCCGGACGCTGGACAACATGATTGATGGAAACGAGGAATTACAAAAGTCAAATGATAGTGAAACTCTTTTTGCCCGTATCAACCACCGCTTAATTCGGTTGTATGAGATTATGCAGAAAAACCGGCACAAGGTAGACATGGAACGACAGGAGCTTCAAATGCTGATTTCTGATATTTCACATCAAGTTAAAACGCCTGTCAGCAATTTGCAAATGGTAACGGACACACTTTTAACAAAGCCTGTTTCAGAAGAAGAACGGATGGACTTTTTACAAGGCATACGTAGTCAGACTGATAAACTGGATTTTCTGTTCCAAGCACTGGTTAAAACGTCCCGGTTGGAAACCGGAGCAATACGATTAGAAAAGAAAGACAGCAGCTTATTCCATACGCTTGCACAAGCCATGAGCAGTATTGTATATGCCGCAGAGAAAAAAGAAATTGCTGTATCCGTGGATTGCCCGGAAAATTTGATAATCTCCCATGACAGCAAGTGGACAAGCGAAGCCCTTTTCAATCTGCTGGACAATGCAGTAAAATACACTCCGTCAGGTGGAAAGATTTCTGTATCAGTGGTTCAGTGGGAAATGTACGTAGAGGTCAAAGTGACCGACACCGGCAAGGGCATTTCAGAAAGCAATCAGGCTGCCATCTTCCGGCGCTTCTATCGTGAGGAAGAAGTACACGATCAACAGGGTGTGGGAATAGGTTTGTATTTGGCTCGTGAGATTGTAACAAGGCAAGGGGGCTATATCAAGGTTGTTTCAGAGCTGAGGCAAGGCTCAGAATTTTCTATTATGCTTCCTGTAAGGTAAGATATAACCACTTTTTTTGAAATGTCCGAGCGTTGTAACATTTCACTCTGATTTTCGATAAAAATTTTTTCTATCTCGGACATTTGTGTAACATTTGTGGTTTACAATGGCTTTATCAACAGATAGAAAGCCTTGAAAGGAGCATTTGAATATGAGCATTTTACAAACAATCGACTTAAAGAAGTATTACGGCACAGAACCAAATATTACTCGTGCCCTTAATGGTGTAAATTTTACTGTGGAACAGGGAGAATTTGTTGCCGTAGTTGGAACTTCCGGCAGCGGTAAGTCTACATTGCTTCACATGATGGGAGGACTTGATACCCCCACTTCCGGCAGCGTGATTGTACGGGGAGAAGAACTCGCAAAAAAGAATGATGATGAATTGACAATTTTCCGCCGTCGTAACATCGGATTTATCTTCCAAAATTATAATCTGGTTCCGATTTTGAATGTATATGAAAATATCGTCCTGCCTGTGGAACTGGATGGCGATACAGTAGACCAGAAATTTATGGACGAAGTTGTGTATATGTTGGCTTTAGAAGATAAACTGGAAAATATGCCGAACAATCTTTCAGGCGGTCAACAGCAACGTGTAGCGATTGCACGAGCTTTAATTACGAAGCCTGCGATTATCCTTGCTGATGAACCGACCGGAAATCTTGATAGCAAGACCAGTGCAGATGTGTTAGGGCTTTTGAAGCATACCAGCGGAGAATTTAATCAGACCATTGTAATGATTACTCACAACAACGAGATCGCTCAACTCGCAGACCGCATTGTACGGATTGAAGATGGTAAAATTGTTGGCTAAAGGAGGTGGGAATTATGAATTATCCTTTTGAAAATGATACCAGTGCAGTAATTAAAAAATTAGCACGAAAAAGTGTGCGTTTTGATAAGAAGAAAAACTTATTTTGCCTTTCGGCAATTATTGTAGCCGTTGCTATGATAATGATGTCGTTGCTCACAGTGCAAAATATCATTTATCAAAATCAGAAAGAAATCGAAGGATTACATCAAGGGATTTTCTTTGACATTACGCAGGACAGTAAAGAAAAGTTGTTAGCAAACGAAGAAGTAAAAAGTGTAGGACTTTCCTGTAATATCAAAACAGTGAAAGAAAATTCTAAAGAACTGTCTCTGATTTATTATGATGATGACATGCTTAGTTTGATTCCTGCCTTTGACGGAAAATATCCAGAGAAAGCAAGTGAAATTGCTGTTACAGATGCCTTTTTTGCCAGTGAAAATAAGTCTCCGGAAATCAACGCCATAGTTCAGTTGAATCTGGATGGTACTTTGAAGAATTATACTATTGTTGGTATTTATCATGATAAAACTTCTACCGCTTATCCTGTTTTTGTTTCACTTGAAAAATGCCGGGAATTACGTGGAAATAACCTGCTTAATGGATATGTTTGGCTTGAAAATGCAGATACCCTTACAAAAGACGAAGCAACAGAAATATTATCTCAAATTTCAGAGGAGACTGGACTGAATAATTGGACAGTCAGCAGTTACTATGATTATGTAAATACAACTTTGTCCTTCAGTAATTATGCGGTATATGGTGTAGTTGCTGCCATTTTGTTTTTAGCTGCCGCACTTGTAATTTACAGCATTTTCTATATTTCGGTTGGACAAAAAGTTGCTGAGTTCGGACAGCTTCGGACAATAGGGGCAAGTAAAAAGCAAATTTATAAAATAGTTCTTAAACAGGGTTATATGCTTGCAGTTCCGGGGATTTTAATTGGTAGTATCATGGGAACGATCATCAGCTATTGTCTGCAATCAAAAGGCTGGTCAGTATTTGCATTTATTGTTTCTCTATGTGGCGCATGCCTTTTTGGAATACTGCTTGTTTATATTAGTGTTCGTAAACCAGCAAAAATTGCAGCGAATACTTCTCCAATTTCCGCCCTGAAAAATCCAGTGGGAATTGTAAATTACCGCACTCACAAAAGACATCGTATTACGCCTGTATATTTAGCGAAAATCAGCTTTTCCAGAAACAGAAAAAAATCTCTATTGACCATTTTATCATTGGGACTGTGCGGAGTTATATTTTTCCTTGCAGCAAGTTATCAGAGTTCTTTTAATGCCGAGAGTATGGCTCGTTATTGGGATATGAAGTACGGAGATTTCAAAATCAGCATTGATTTAGAAAACGAAAGTGAAAATTTGGATGCTCTCTTGCAGAAAGAATATTTTTCTGATTATGTAAAGCGTGTTGGAGATATAGAGGGAGTTAGCAATATATTTACTTATGCTACCGTACCAGTTGATTTCTCAACAGACAATGATATTTCAGATAGCACCTTGATGCTCGGCTATAATGAAAAGGATTTGGCGTCGCTAAATGCAGCGGTTTTGTCTGGAAATATTACTGATGATACAGAATTAGTTGTAAGTGATCCCGAACGTATTTATGATGTTTACCATTGGAAACCTCAAATTGGGGATACTGTGACCTTTAATTTCAAAAATCATAGTGGTAAAACAATAACAAAAGCATTCAAAATTGGTGCAATCACTTCCAGCAATGATGGAATGGGTGGCTATATTTTCAGAATGCCGGAAAATATGCTCAAAGAACTTGCAGGTTATGACTGTACATACGCAATCGAAATACAAGCAGAAGCTGAATATCAGGAGATAATCGAGCAAGAACTCAAATTACTCGTTTCTGACAATAGGGATGTTCGCTTACAAACCCTTCAAGATTTTATTGTAGAACACCAATCAGACAATCGTGCAGGTTTTACATTAGCTTATGCGATTGCAGCCATCTTGTGGATATTTGCGGTCATCAATCAAATCAATCTTACTGTGACAAATCTTTTATCACAGAAACAGGAAATGGGCACACTAAAATCTATTGGTATGACAAATAAGCAGTTGAAGCAAGCATTTATGATGGAAGGTCTTTTTACTACTTTGATTGCATTGCTTATAACTGCTGTTGTTGGAATCCCCGGCGGATATGCAATCGGTATATTTTTGAAAAATGCAGGCATGTCTACGGGATTTGTATTTCCGGTTGTTGCTTTTACTCTTTTTGCTGTTGCTATGTTTATGCTTGAAAGTTTGATGACAATATTGCTTATTCATTCATGGAAGAAGCAATCTGTTATTGCAATAATGCGAAATTGATGATAGAAAGCTTTTCATATCTCGGTCAGCTCCACAATTACATTACTCTGCTGATACAGCCAGTCCGTAAATTCTTTCGGGCTGGCTGTTCCTGTTTTTACAGCCTTTTTTCTCTGTAATACTTCTTTTCATACAGTAAATTTTCACTAGGCTGGTATGGAGTAATTTTACTGTCTATACAGTAAGTTGAAAATACTAATATGGTCTTTTTTCTAACCAAACTTTAAGATAACATCTAATTCCAACATATGCGCCCTGCGAAAGTACGAAAAGCAATAGAAGATTTACTGACAGTACTTTTTTGATTGATTCTCCAAAATAAATGACAATAGCAACACTTGTCAGTATCATTAGTAGAGTAATAACATCCCAACAGTTTTTCTTATATAATTCTATAACCTTTATTTCTATCAGTATCGCCAGCATCCCTGTTCCTGCCATACATATTCCTACAATCAATATTAGCAATAACCAATATACCATTCCGGCTATAAAAGCATTTGGAATTTTTGTACTAATCTGTGCCGCAGAATGCCCGGCATCAATCGTCCATCCGACAAAGGTTTGTATGAATGATGCTAAATCATTGAAGAATGATTTACAATCGACAAGGAACATATCTGACTGTACTGCCTGAAAAAGAGTGGTTGTCAACGAATACCATGCAAGAAGGAACAAGGTTGTTTGGAACATTACCGTTTTTGCTTTATACTGTCCTGCAAGTCGCTCTTTTTGTGTTTCGTATTTTGCTTTTGCATTCTGATAGGCTGTCCGGTTACAGGCTTCACATTTTTCATAGAGTACCGGCTTTTCTACCGGTATTTCTACGATTTTCTGATGTGTCCGGGCATAATCCCGTTCCTGTGTTAAATAGCATATTTTATCTTGACATTCCTCTATCATGACGTTTGCGCTTCGCAACTTCTCTTTCTCGATCCGCAATGCTCTGTCTGCCAGCTTCAAGTCGTTCTTTAATGCTTGAATATTCCCGGCTCTGTTCTCTTTGTTTAATTTCTCGTTCAAGGTCAGAGATTCGCTGAGCTGCGTCTTCAGTTCCACGATAAGCTGTTCTTTCTGTTCTAGTTCTTCTTGTATCTCCTCGGTCAAGAGCAGAAGTTCTTCCAACTGTTCGGCGTTCTTTGATTCTCTGGATTCGTTCATCTATATCACGTCCTTTCTCTATCTGCTGTTCCAGTTCAGCAATTCGGTGTTCTGTTTCAGTAATAAACTGTTTTCGCTGTTCAGCTTCTGTGCCAATTTCTGCCATTGCTGATTTTCGTTTTCCAAAAGCTCTATCTTCGTTTTCTGTTCTTCCATCTTGGAAAGCAGTTCCTCGGTATTTGGCAAAATGTTGAGCAGCTCGGATAACTCGTTGTTTAATTTTTGTAATTTCTGATTCTGTTTTTGCATAAGAGAGAGTTGAGTGTCCCGGTTCTGCATTTCCAGAATCATTTCTGCCATTAGGTTCTGCTGTTCTTCGATTTGACCAATCATGGATTCCATTAAGGGTATAATTTCCCGGCTTTCTTCTAATGTCATTTAATCGCTCCTTCCATAATGATAATGCACCCGATACTTTCCCAAAGGTGTTTAGTATCTTTTGCAATAACGTGTTTTGTTGTTTTATGATTTGATTTTCCGCTACTTTCCACGAGCCTTTTATTTCCTGCCCGGCAAAAAACTTTTGTTCAATCTTTCTTGCGTCAGCTCCTTCATGGATGGTAGGAATCTGGAGTTTTCCCTGCTTTTCATAAGAACGATGATCAACTTGATTATGCAAAGGCAGATGTTCATTACATACCTTTGCCCATTCACTCCGCCACAGTTCACAATTTTTTGGATTGTTCCATCCAGTAGCATCGGTCAGCACCCGTTTCCATTGCAGGCGGTTTCTTGCTCCAATCTTCTGAATTCCGTTTTCGTCTAATACAGGGATACGGATTCCATGACGGTCAGGGTTTTTCTTATCCTGCCACCAGTTCGGATGGGATTCATCAATCACGATATTTCCGTTTTTATCTCTGACAAAATCCCAATCCTTGACTTCTTTCTTTCCCCAAGAATGATCCGGGTTAAAAGGACGCATAGTTAGAAGCAGATGGACATGGGGGTTGCCATCCCCTTTGTCGTGGATACTCCAATCAGCGCACATTCCTCTATCTACAAAAGTTTTTTGGATATAGTCGGTTGTATATTGAATTTGTTCCTGTCTGCTCCATTCTTTGGGGAGGGCAAATTCAAATGACCTGCCAAGTTGGGCATCTGCATTTTTTTCAATCTTCAATACCTCATTCCATAACCTCTGTTTCTGAAATGTGATTTTGAATTTTTCTAAAGCAGCTTCTTTATCTTCTGACCTTTTGTAGCGGACAGATTTTTGAAAGCGTTTTATATTTTCTTCTGGTACTATCTGCCATTCAGGAGGTGCGTTTTCACACATCATCAGACTGGTGTAGACCACTTCTTTTTTAGAAGTGTAATAACTGATTCTCCCGGTTTCCTCGTTTTTCATCACATCCCCATTGAGATATGCGGAAGCGGAGATAACAGATTTCCCTTTACTTCGTCCGACTATTTTGATTGTGTAATGAAAAATCGCCATATCTGGATTCCTCCTTTCTGCACATCCGGTATAGATTTCCGGCAACATTGCTTTCGATTTTAGAAAAAGCAGCATTGCCAGAACGCCCTCTGCGTAAGAGTGCCCTGCGCATAGCAGCCTGCATGGAATGCGCCTCTCTGGCGAAGAGTGCCTCCTGCGGCATGAGCAGGTCTGGCTGAAAGCCCCGCCGACGGAACGAGCCCGGCAAGCGTGAACGCAGACCGGTTGCCACTTGTGGCAAACTTATTGGGACGACCTCTGGTTGTCCATAAGTGCGCCCTTCATGAAAAAGCAATGAAGGGAATGAAAAACTCATCCCCTCCGCCATTACACTTCCTCCATATCGGTATTGACTTCTTTCTGCATTGCCTTTGAGAAAAATTTCCCGTTGGCTTCCTGCCTTTTCAGAAAACCAATCAGCTTTGGGATGTCTTCTTCCTCAATAGGCGCACCGAGAACGGATTCCACCGCACCGCCAATCTGACAGAGCCTATGGGTTCGTTTTTTACTTTCTTCGGCTTTCTTTCGCTTCAGAAGTTCTTTCTTCTGTGCCGCATATCGTTTCGCCTTTTCAAGGCTTTCCTGCTCTTTCTTTTCCATTTCAAGCATTCGTGCTTCATAACTTTTTGTTGATTTTGCCATTCTTACATTCTCCTTTCCTTCACAAACATAAGTTCTTGGTTGCGTATCAGAAGAAGCACATGGTATAATCTTCTTGCGTGTAGGTATATCATGGCTTCGGTCTGATAGAACCTTTGGCGGTTTCTTGGGAAGCCGCCTTTTTAATTTGCCGCAGTTCTTGTTACGGCTTTTACATTTCCTCTATCCCTCAAATCACGACCTTCATTCGCTTCCATAAACATTTCCAGAATATCGGTTTTAATCAGGACTTTACGACCAACCTTTAATACCGGAAGTTTCTTCCATTCTACAAGCTGTCTTAAGGTGTTTCTGCCGATTCCCGTATAGTCGGCAGCTTCTTCGATGGATAATGCAATTTTTCTTTGCGTCATATAATCACCTCCTTATAAATTGCATTATGCAATTCTTGTGATGTAAGTATATCCTTTTCATATCTTTTTGTCAAGCGTTACGAAATATTAAAAATAATTTTTAAGTTGCATATTGCAATTACAGAAAAACAATGCTATAATTCATACATACCGAAAAAGGAGGCAGTCAGCATGAAAGATAAAGAACTACGCAAGCTGATAGGCAGCAGAGTAAAACAGCGCCGTCTGGAATTGAATCTGACACAGCCTTATGTCGCAGAAAAGATGGGTGTTACCGCTTCTACAATCCTGCGTTATGAGAATGGTTCGATTGACAATACGAAAAAAATGGTGCTGGAAGGTCTTTCGGAAGCACTCCATGTATCTGTGGAATGGCTCAAAGGGGAAACAGATGAATATGAAACCGACATTACGGATAAGAGAGAGTTACAGATTCGTGATGCGATGGGAGATATTCTGGAACAGTTACCGCTTGCCCTTACCAAAGAAGAAGATGCTTTTTCAAAAGATTTATTACTGCTGATGTTAAAACAATATGGTCTGTTTTTGGATTCCTTCCAGTTCGCCTGCAAAAACTTCAAGGGGAATGCTGGTCAGACGGATATTGCCAAAACAATAGGGTTTGAATCGAATGATGAATATAATGAGATTATGTTCTTAAGGGAAATCACTCACACCATCAATGCTTTTAATGAGATGGCAGACGTTGTAAGGCTCTATTCCAAGAAACCAAAAACAGCAGAACAAAGGCTTGCAAATCTTTTATCAGAAGTCTTATACGAAGATTCCGAATCGGTATAGTAAGACAACCGGAGTTATGATATACTTACACGCACGAAGCATTTCATCAGTTCCGATTGTCTAATATCGAAAGGAGACATACGATTATGGCAAAAGGATCTGTAAGAAAAAAAGGAAAGAAATGGTACTACCGCTTCTATGTAGAGGACGCAAGCGGCAATCTTGTTCAGAAAGAATGCGTTGGAACAGAAAGCAAAAGTGAAACTGAAAAACTGCTCCGTCAGGCAATGGATGATTATGAGAAAAAGAAATTTGTTGCCAAAGCGGATAATCTCACAGTCGGACAGCTTTTGGATGTGTGGGCAGAGGAGGAATTAAAAACAGGTACGCTCAGCAATGGTACGGTGGAGAATTACCTCGGAACAATCCGAAATATTAAGAAACACCCATTGGCAGAACGTAAACTGAAAAATGTAACCTCTGAACATTTGCAATCTTTCTTCGATTTGCTTTCCTTCGGGGGAGTTCATCCCGATGGAAAAGAGAGAAAGGGTTACAGCAAAGATTACATCCATTCTTTTTCCGCAGTCATGCAGCAATCATTCCGCTTTGCAGTATTTCCAAAGCAGTATATTACGTTCAATCCCATGCAGTATATTAAACTGCGGTATCAGACGGATGAAGTGGATTTGTTTTCTGATGAGGATATGGACGGAAATGTCCAACCAATTTCACGAGAAGATTATGAAAGACTGCTTGCTTATCTGCAAAAAAAGAACCCAGCCGCAATACTTCCAATCCAGATAGCCTATTATGCCGGGCTTCGTATTGGAGAAGCCTGTGGTTTGGCATGGCAGGACGTAAATCTGGAAGAACAATGCCTTACCATAAGACGCAGCATCCGATATGATGGCTCAAAGCGCAAATATATCATCGGACCAACCAAGCGGAAAAAAGTAAGGGTTGTTGATTTTGGAGATACACTGGTAGAGATTTTCCGTAATGCCCGGAAAGAGCAGTTAAAAAATCGAATGCAGTACGAAGAACTTTATCACACGAACTACTACAAAGAGGTCAAAGAGAAAAACAGAGTGTACTACGAATATTATTGCTTAGACAGAACGCAGGAAGTCCCGGCAGATTATAAAGAAATTTCTTTTGTCTGCTTAAGACCGGATGGTTGTCTGGAACTTCCGACTACTTTGGGGACGGTATGCAGAAAGGTGGCAAAAGCATTAGAGGGATTTGAAGGCTTTCATTTCCACCAGTTACGTCACACCTATACAAGCAACCTTTTAGCAAATGGAGCAGCCCCAAAAGATGTACAGGAATTGTTGGGACACTCAGATGTCAGTACCACAATGAACGTCTATGCTCACTCCACAAGAGATGCGAAACGAAAATCGGTTCGGCTTCTTGATAAAGTGGTAGGCAATGACTAAAAAATTTCCCTTATTTCCCTTGTGATTATCTCATAAGGGCAAAAATAAGGGAAACTACATATCATTTCACTAATGAACAGGCGGGAAAGCCTGTAAAATAGGGAAAGTTAGAGGAATAATTATATAAATTACAGTTTGGAGAATTGAAAAAAACGGAATTTACCTATTAAGACATATAAACTGTTGACAATAAAGCTCCTATATAGTATGTTTTTAATAAACTACTATATAGGAGCTTTTGTATGGAAATGAATGGAGGATTTCTTGTTACCAAAATAAAACAGCTTGGAGACCGGATTTTCGAGAAGATTCTCAGTGAAAAGAATATTGATGCGTTTAATGGAGCTCAAGGGCGTATTCTTTATGTGCTGTGGCAGAAGGATGGTATTTCAATCAGGTCACTCTCGACTAAATGCGGATTAGCGATAACATCTCTTACTACGATGCTGGAAAGAATGGAAAATCAAGGGCTGATAAGCCGTGTTCAGTCTGAAACGGACAAAAGGAAAACGCTCCTGTTTCTGACTGAAAAAGCATATGCCTTAAAGGGCGAGTACGATTCTGTATCTGATGAGATGGGCAGTATTTACTACAAAGGTTTTTCAGAGGAAGAAATTACCCGGTTTGAGGAATGCCTCGACCGCATCAGAAAGAATCTTGAGGAGTGGCAGAAGTCATGAGTATTTGTATCAAAGATCAGATTCAGAACATGAATATCGTCATTGGTTGCACAGTGGGGTGTACATATTGCTATGCCCGCAACAACGTGAAACGCTGGCATATGATTGATGATTTCGCTGACCCTGAATTCTTTCCGGGTAAGCTCAAGATGATGGAAAAGAAACGTCCGCAGAACTTTCTTCTTACCGGCATGAGCATGGTCTCTGACGGACCAGGCACATAAGCTCGGCATTCCGGTGTTTATGAAGGAAGACTTTGTCCCTATCATAGGGGATGAAAATATGATTCAGGAAATGCCGGAAGAATTTAATAAAGTGTTAGAGGTACAGAAATCATGGAAGAAGTAATAAATGGAATCCTCATTCGTGAGGTGGAAACAAAGAACATCATGACTAAGTCTAGTCTGCCGGTAGGCGGTTATTCGGTCAATCCCTATGTGGGCTGTACACATGCCTGCAAGTATTGCTATGCTTCTTTTATGAAGCGCTTTACCGGGCACAAGGAGGAATGGGGCACTTTCCTTGATGTGAAGCATTGGCCGGAAATTAAAAATCCGAAGAAATATGCCGGACAGCGGGTGGTCATCGGTTCTGTGACAGATGGCTACAATCCACAGGAGGAGCAATTCGGGAATACCAGAAAACTTCTGGAGCAGCTGATCGGCAGTGACGCAGATATTCTGATCTGCACAAAGTCGGATCTTGTGGTACGGGATATTGATCTGCTGAAGAAGCTTGGACGTGTAACCGTTTCATGGTCGATCAACACACTAGATGAAAATTTCAAGAACGATATGGACTCTGCTTCGAGCATTGAGCACCGTATCGCTGCTATGAAGCAGGTATATGAAGCAGGTATCCGTACAGTCTGTTTCGTATCCCCGGTATTCCCCGGTATCACGGATTTTGAAGCAATCTTTGAGCGGGTAAAGGATCAGTGCGATCTGTTCTGGCTCGAAAATCTCAATCTTCGAGGCGGTTTCAAAAAGACAATTATGGATTATATCGCCGGAAAATATCCTGATCTTGTACCACTTTACGACGAGACCTATAACAAGCATAACCGCAGCTATTTTGAAGCACTTGAAGTAAAAGCTGAGAAAATGGCTAAGAAGTATGATTGTGCCTTTGTGGATAATGAAATGCCTTATGGCAGAGTCCCGCAGGGACATCCGGTGATCGTAGATTATTTCTATCATGAGGAAATCCGTGGGACAGAGAATACTGGAAAAAGAAATCGCTAACTTCGAGTTTGCAGGGATGACAAGCGGCTCAGTATGATATTTAATTAAATATTGCAATGAAAAGATCATTTACCGTAAACAAGCAGTAGGTGGTCTTTTTTATATCTTTTTGTGAACAAGTAGAGATTTATAGCTGGAAATCTATGTTTTATCATAATCTGTGAAATAAGATGGGTTAATTCTTCAATTTACACATTTTTTAAGGTGTTCCGGCATGGTATTATGATACTTATAAAGAACCAATTATATCTGTTGGAGAGAGCGGTGAAAAGTTATGAAGTTATTGTTTAAACAAAGGCTGTTTTCATGGTTTGACAGCTATGATATCTATGATGAAGCAGGCAACACTGTTTATGTAGTAAAAGGCCAGTTGTCCTGGGGACATAAACTTGTAATTTATGATGCCTATGGAAATGAAGTAGGAATGGTTGTTCAGAAAGTACTTACTTTTCTTCCTAAATTTGAAATTTATAAAAACGGCAGTTATATCGGATGCCTGAGCAAAGAATTCTCATTCCTGACGCCACATTATAATATTGATTACAATGGATGGCATATTGATGGAACCATTATGGAATGGGACTATAGCATTCTTGATCTAAGCGGTTATTCAATTGCACGGGTTAGTAAAGAACTGTTTCATATGACTGATACATATGTTATTGATGTGCAGGATCCAGGAAATGCATTGGATGCGCTGATGTTTGTACTGGCAATCGATGCAGAAAAATGTTCCAGAAATTAAATAGTTGATCTTGTTACCGAAGATATTCGGAGATGGGGAGGTAGCATGGGATTATTCAAAAAGAAAATCGTGAAAAAAACATATGACCGAGAACATATGAAACCTGTTATTCGTGCAAGCATTTGCACCGGAGAAGAAGTAGCAGGATTCAAAGACATACGGACCGGAAAAATCGAAGAAATCATGCTGATCAGATCGCCGGAGGAGCTAGAAAGATTCAAAGAGATATATGAGATAACAGAGGAAATTGCAAAAGAATATTAGACATCTTCTGGGTCGTGGATGAACGCCAGGTATTCGTCTGTAAGCTTATAGGGAAAAAGGAGTTATTTTATAAAGGTGATGAAAATTACTTACATTAACCACAGTGGATTTTTAATTGAAACTAAAGATTGCTACTATATTTTTGACTATTATAAGGGTGAATTACCACTTCTTGACAAGAAAAAAGAAGTAATTGTTTTTTGCAGTCATTTTCATAAGGATCATTTTAATCCTGTGATTTTTGATATCCTTGATGACATGAGCATGACATATCAGGCAATTTTGGCGAAAGATATACGCAAAAGAAAACATTTGTCAGATATGAAGATCACATATGTTTATCATGATCAGACTTATAATCTGGATAATGGCACCCAAGTCGATACATTGCTATCTAACGATAGTGGTGTAGCATTTATTGTCAAAACAAAGGAAGGCACCATTTATCATGCTGGTGACTTAAATGACTGGTATTGGGATGGTGAGCCAAAAGCTGATAAGCAGAGACTTACTTCAGCATATCGTGCGGAGATCAGGAAAATCAAGGGTATGCATTTTGATGCTGCATTTGTCCCTTTAGATCCGAAACAGGGAAATCACTATGCCGACGGGATCCTGTATTTCCTTAAAAATGTAGATTGCAATGTCATTTTTCCAATGCATTACTGGAATGATGCCAATGTAATTAAGCGGTTTATTACGGAATATCCGCAATATAAATCACGTATTAAAAACACAGAATGTGCAAAAGGAGAAGAATTATGAAGTTCACCAGAAAAAGAACAGAAAAAATGAAAGACACATGTCAGAAGGAGTAAAAAATGTTATCGTTATTATTTATAATTTGTATAATTTGGTTTGTTGGAAAATTTTTTGTTTTTGGGTTAAGAGCATCCTGGGGAATTATGAAACTACTTTGCACGGTTATTTTCTTCCCGGTGATATTGATAGGTATGGTTGTAGGTGGACTGATGTACGTTGCTTTTCCATTATTGATTATTGGTGGCATTATAGCATTGGTGACGTCACATTCATAATCGATCAGGAGGAAGAAAACAGAAAGTATCGTCAATCAATTACAGCGTATGTAAAGGAAAAGGCAATGAGTCAGAAATGGTTCATTGCCTTTCTTGGCGTTATGGATTATTTCAATTTTTCTTTCTCGGCATTTAAGAGTTCAAGATTAAGCCCCTGTTCTCCAGCTGTCTTATCTACCCAAAGATTCAAAGAGTCTATGGCTAAAGAAATTTCATCAAGTTTTTTACTGATATAAGCAAAATCTTTCATTTCATCATCGCTGATCTTACCGTCACGGGCAATCTGGATCAGACGACCAGTAAGAGGATTAATTTCATTCAAACTGGCAATTGTCTCCAAAATGATATTTGACAGATCAGTCATTTCTACTTCTGGAACATAACGATGGCCGATCTCGCATTTGTGATACCCAGGAAAATCAGGACAGACTTGCCAATCTCGTTCATACAGAACACAGTGATTTTTCAGCTACCTACCACGTGAATCTTCAGGAAACAAAAGAAGGAATTGCAAGTATGGCAGTCACACCAACGGTCCTTGAAACATGGGGAATTACTGTGGAACAGCTCCATCAGGATGCACTGGTATCAGACATGAATCGTCATCCAATGTTCTGTGATATGCAGAATATGATGGAAAGCATGTTGTTCGGAAAGGAGCCGGAAAATCTTTTAGATGACGGTTCTGGTCAGAGCGGAATGGGCATGTACTGTCTTACCAATGGAGATAAGATGAACGGCGCCGGATTGATCCTTCAGGGAGATCTGATGCAGCAGATCGGGGAAATTGTAGGTGGTGATTTTTATATCCTTTCTTCCAGTTGCCATGAAGTCCTTGTGATCCCGGAATCAATGGGCATGGATGTGAAGGAGCTGTCTGCTATGGTGCAGCAGGTCAACGAGACAGAAGTATCCACAGAAGACCGTTTATCCGATCACGTCCAGCATTATGACAGCAAAGAAGTCGTCATGGAAAATGCAGAGAAACGCGTATCCCGTCTTGAAAAAGAAAAGACAGAAACAAAAGCTGCAAAGAAGAGTATTCGTGATCGCCTTGGAGAAAAGAAACAGCAGAGCGAAGCGAAGAAAGCAGAGAAAGCTGTGGAGAAGGCCGTGAAGAAAGATAAAGGGCAGGAACTGTAAAAGCAATTAATTGATGTTAGGAGCCTCAGTCTTTCGGAGGTTGGGGCTTCGATTTGTATTTATGTAGAGGGCTATATAACTCTTATTCAATAAACACACATTGACAAGCATCTATGTGTATGGTAATTTGATATATAGATGATTGTCTATGTGAGGTGGCAAAAATGGATACAAGAGACATGATACTAATATGCAAAGCATTGTCGGATACAAATAGACTGGAGATTGTTCAGATGCTGTCAGATGGAGAAAAATGCGGATGCAAGATTCTAGATAAATTCGATATCACACAGCCCACTTTATCCCATCACATGAAAATATTGGTTGACTGTGGGCTTGTAAATAACCGTAAGGAAGGCAAGTGGCATTATTATTCTCTGAACAAAAAAATAATAAGAGAGGCAAGTTCATTTGTTGAAGCTTTGGGAAGGTAGGAAATGGAAATGAAAGAAGAATGTATTATATGTAAAGCACCACTTATATATCTTGAAAAGGATGAAATGATGGAGTGCGTGTTATGCCATAAAAAGGAATTAAGCAAAACTAGATGTGAGCAGGGTCATTATGTATGTAATGAATGCCATACAAAAGGAATGGGTGTAATTATAGACATATGTCTTAGTGAAACATCTAAGAATCCGATAGAAATTATAAGAAAAATGATGGCACAGCCATTCTGCCATATGCATGGACCAGAGCATCATGTTATGGTTGGTTCAGCGCTCCTTGCTGCATATAAAAATGCAGGTGGTGAGATTGATTTGCCGGAAGCTCTGCTTGAAATGATGAATCGAGGAAAAGCTGTTCCGGGCGGCACATGTGGATTCTGGGGTGCTTGTGGCGCCGGAATTAGTACAGGAATGTTTATATCAATAATCTCAGGAGCGACTCCACTTAAAAATGAACCTTGGGGTCTGGCTAATAAAATGACTTCCAAGGCACTTGACGCAATCGGGAGCATTGGTGGACCAAGATGTTGTAAAAGAGATTCTTATATGGCTATAATCTCAGCGATTGACTATGTGGCAGAGAATTTCAATATACAAATGGAAAAGCCTGTTATAAAGTGTATTCATTCTAATAAGAACAACCAATGTATTAAGGAGAGGTGCCCATTTCATGAATAAGAAAAAAGTCGCATTTATCTGTGTTCATAATTCATGCCGTAGTCAGATAGCAGAGGCATTGGGAAAACATCTGGCATCAGATATATTTGAAAGCTATTCGGCTGGAACAGAGACAAAGCCTCAGATTAATCAGGATGCTGTTCGTATCATGAAAGAGATTTATGGAATAGACATGGAAGCAAATGGTCAGCATAGTAAGCTGATTACTGATATCCCAGATGTTGATATTGCAATATCCATGGGATGCAATGTAGGATGTCCTTTTATCGGAAGGGCATTTGATGATAACTGGGGACTTGATGATCCAACGGGGAAATCAGATAATGATTTCAAAACCGTGATACAGCGGATTGAGGAGAATATCATTGAGCTAAAGAAAAGGTTGAGTGAGAATTAAAGTGAAATTTTATGTGAGCAAACATTAGAAAATACAGATGTAAATTTTTATAAGGAACATCCGGAAATGACTATGTATCTTCGGAATCAGAAATACAAGAGAAGAACAAATAGAATACCTGCAGAACAAAATGGCAGCTTATCAGCTTTATGACACAGGAATTACTGTGGCAAAGGAAGATGAGCTGCTTTCTTTATCTACTTGCGAGTATTCCAGTACCGGCCGTTGGCAAAGGTAGAAGAATTGGAAGAGCAGAATTATAACATGGTCGATAATGTTCTGAATAATGGTTATGGTGAGAAAGAACGTCGTGAAGAAATTCGTATGAAAGCAGCCACATATCAGGAACTATATTGGTATCGTAATTTAAGACACTTTAAGAGACATTTTTCAATGAATCTGATATACTGTAAATATTATAGAAAAAAGAAGCATTATTATGTTTTGAATAAGAAGCATTTTTTGCACAACTGGAAGAAAATCGTTGGCGGTGTTCCTTCCGGTCTGATGGAAAATGAATTAATGTAAATGAACTTTTGCAGGTGAACCGAGAACGATGCGTTGGGTTGGTATAGCTGCCAATATACGTGGTAGCAATGAGTCAAGCAGACATGCTTGTATGGATATTGAGCGGATGCCTGTCATTGGATGGCGTTCGTAAGACAACCAGATACCAGAAAATAGAAGTAGGGTATCATGACTTCAACTGGAAAACAGCGGCAGAAACTGTCTGGATGGACGGCACAGATCTGTCAGCATGAAATTGATCATTTGTCCGGGAAGATAATATAACAAGAAATGTAATCTTATAGGTTGGACGATACGAGTATCGATGAAATCAATAGAGGTAATATTTCTAAGACATTTGGAGAGTTGATTACTTTAATTGAGGATACAAAATGTGCTAGAATGGAAGAACAGGCATTTGCAATTCTTCCATATTCTGGAGAAGCATTTAGTGTACTTTAGAACAATAAAAAACAGGTAGTTTTTGACACTACCTACGGATAAGCAAGGGAAAAGAGTACGTAAATGTACTTGATTTTATTAGAAACTACGAGAAGGCCGGGCGTGCACCGTTTTTATTGAACGGTGGTGCTTGCATCGGAGAAAGAACAGCGTACGATTATTCTGAAATAGAATATCCCGATGACTGTATCGTGGATTTTGATATGCGTTTGATCGATCTCTTCCGGGAAATGGACAAAAAGTCGTTGTCTATTCAGGAAAGAATCAAACAGGAATATTATCGCGTGAAAGAATTGCTTGATGGAAAAGTTCCGACACGTATGGAACTTTTTACGAATATGAATGATAATATTTACGAATACTGTATGAAACATTCGAAAGAAAATCCGTTTAAAAGATATATGGATTTTTTATATGAAATTCATGAATTATCGGCGGAAGAACTTCAGGTTTACTCTGGAATTGGAAGAGAGTTTCTGCAGTTGATTGAAACAACGGATATGCAGAAAGTGTATAAGATGCCGATTCTGTACGGCTTCTATAACGAGGGAGATGTACGGCTGGCTGTTACAGATGCTGAGGTAGTGGAGAACTGGAAAAAGTTCTTTGACCGAGGAACGAACTGGAAGGATTTTCCGAAAGTAACTTCATACGAAGAGTATCGGAAGATAACAGACAAACAGCATTTAAGCAAGGCCAAAAGTATGCCGATTAAGTTTCTAAAAGCTTCAGGTAAAGGATTTTTTATAGATAAGGACGGCTATGCACTGGGAATTCGAGATGAATTGGCAGATGTAATTAAAGTTGATGCATTTAAGCAGCAGATGAAAGATATTATTGAGTATCGTACGATGGAATATTATCGGAGAAGATATATAGAAAACTGATTCTTAATATTATCTCAAGAGGAATTAAATTATGATGTACATAGTAAAACGAATCGATGAAGACTTGAATTTTGGTTGTGAAGAACGACCGGATGATGCACCAGTCATGGCAATAGTGACTCTTGTGGATTCTTCAGGAAAAGAAGTGACAGTAAAAGCAGAGGACGCCAGGCTCTATGAGCGTAATATCAATGAAGGAGACAAAGTTTGTCTCGATGTAAATAATAAATTAGAAAAAGTAGAATGAAAGCTACAGGGAGAAAGTAAATGGTAAAGCAAATTGTAAGAGACGTTTTCTTTTTAGGCCAGCCATCCGAACCAGCCACGAAAGCTGATATTCAGGTTGGAAAGGATCTGCAGGACACACTGCAGGCAAACCGGGAACGGTGCGTTGGTATGGCTGCAAACATGATTGGCGTAAAGAAGAATATCATCATTGTGAATATGGGATTCATAGATGTTGTGATGTTCAATCCAGTGATTGTTTCAAAGCGTGATATGTATGAGACAGCAGAAGGGTGTTTGTCCCTTGACGGTGTTCGTAAGACGACCAGGTACCAGGAAATAGAAGTAGAGTATTATGACTTCAACTGGAAAAAACAGCACCAGAAACTGTCAGGATGGACGGCACAGATCTGTCAGCATGAAATTGATCATTTGTCCGGAAAAATTATTTAATCGAATGTGGATTGTGAGGTGACAGATATGCTGAAAAATGTACTGATCGTAGTGGATGATATAGAAAAATCAATAGAGTTTTATAAAGACTTATTTGGACTGCAAGTGATTCTTAAGAATGAAGGTAATGTGATCTTATCGGAGGGGCTTGTTTTGCAGGATGTCGACGTATGGGGGAAAACATTGAATGAAACTTCTACGCCATTCAATAACATGATGGAACTGTATTTTGAGGATTTTGATATAGATGGATTGCTTGCAAAATATGAATCTGGTAAGTATTTCGTCCGATATGCCACTGAACTGACAGAACTTGCAGGTGGACAGAAGCTTGTAAGACTGTATGATCCGAGCGGTAATCTTATTGAGGTTCGCACTCCATTCAGGTGCAATTAAAGGAGAAATTATGCGGATTTTTGTTGATGCAGATGCTTGTCCGGTAGTTAGTATTGTTGAAAAAGTTGCAAAAGAGCACAATGTTCCGGTAACATTGTTGTGTGATACAAATCATGTGTTGTCTTCTGATTACAGTGAGGTAATTGTAGTTGGAGCCGGCACAGATGCAGTGGATTATAAACTGATCAGTATTTGTCATAAAGGCGATATTGTTGTATCACAGGATTATGGAGTGGCGGCAATGGTATTAGGAAAAGGTGCTTATGCGATTCATCAGTCTGGGAAATGGTATACGAATGAGAATATTGACCAGATGCTTATGGAGCGGCATCTGAATAAGAAGGCACGAAGGGCATCCGGAAAGAATCACTTAAAAGGCCCAAGAAAACGAACATTGGAGGATGATGAGCATTTCAGAGAATCCTTCGAGAAAATGATACATATGGCGATGGATAAGGAGAATTGATTTGAACGTACAGATTTTTGGGACAAAGAAGTGCAATGATACAAAGAAAGCAGAACGTTTCTTTAAGGAACGTGGAATCAAGTTTCAGTTTATTGATATGAAAGAAAAGGGCATGAGTAAGGGCGAATTTAATTCAGTTGCCCAAGCAAACGGTGGATTGGAAAATATGATTAACTGGGAGGGCAAGGATAAGGATCTGCTTGCGCTCATTAAGTACATTGCAGAGGAAGATAAACTTGAGAAGGTACTGGAAAATCCGCAGGTGATTAAGACACCGGTTGTCCGTAATGGAAAACAATCCACTCTTGGATATCAGCCGAATATCTGGAAAACGTGGAAATAAGAGATCGGAGGAGATGCAGAGTATGGAAGAATGTAGATTTCATATTGGTGATATCGTTCAGCATTTCAAACGGGAAAATGTAAATCTGGAAACAGCGGAGTACTTGTACCGGATTCTGGCTTTTGCGCAGCATACAGAAAATGGTGAGAAGCTGGTGATTTATCAGGCATTGTATCCGCCTTATAAAACATGTGCCAGACCATACGACATGTTTTGCAGTGAAGTGGATCGGGAGAAGTATCCGAATGCGAAGCAGAAATATAGATTTGAGGTAGTGCCGGTAGATTTTTGGCCAAGATAAATAAGGGTAGAAAAAGAGAATTACATTGAAGGGCAAGACCTATGTGAAATTATGAGGTGATGTGCTATGGCTTCATTTGATCAGAAGCTCCGTACGTTATATCTGATGGAAATTTGAGATAATATGATCATCAGTTAAAGGTGCCAGGGGTGCTAAAGCAAAATGATCAAGAAAGCATTTATCAGGAGGAAGGTACAATGAGTAAGAAAGATGGATATAGCAGACCGAGATGATTTGGAAGTATAAATCATTACGACAGCAAAGGACATAAGATTGGAGAGAGCAGGCCAGGGTTCTTTGGTGGGTATAATGATTATGATGCAAAAGGTCATAAGATCGGAGAAACAAGGCTAGGATTTTTTGGTGGGATGAATCATTATGACAGTAGAGGTCACAAGGTTGGAGAAACAAGACCAGGATTCTTTGGCGGAATGAATCATTATGATGACAGAGGTCGCAAGACTGGACACAGTGACAGGAATTTCCTGGGAGACTGGAATCATTATGATGATTAATGGGAATAGGCTGGTGCATAAGTGGTAAGAAAAAATCACTACTGCATCAGCCTTTTTGTATGTTCAACACCACGAGTGACCAGTATTCATGATCTTTCATTGTGAAACCTCCTGAGTTTTTTTATATCATACATCTTTGTAGAAAATATGCAAACTTGAATTTTTATAGTTCGAGTAACATATTAAGTTTTGAACAGATTATAGTATGTTAAATAAATAAACAGCAGGAAGAACATCATACATATATCGGATTGATTGGTTATGGCGTATTTTCACGCCAATGCTAAAGAAACAAGGAAAGTAAGAAAATACGGAAAGTTATTTATGACAATCTATTACATGTAAGGTATAATAATGAACAAGAGATTCATTTTAATAGGAATTTGAGAAATTTAAAATAAGAGGAAGAATTAGATCAGTGGATGCGAATGTAATCAATGAATTGAAAAGCGGCTTAAGTGCCGCTTATATAAATGGTTCCGTTGCGGCAAATCTGGCGTATAAGCCAGCATTTGTGTCGAATAATCCGGAAGAAGGAAAGAAGGTTATTTCATCTGTGGAGGATGAATTGCTGCGCTGTGATCAGTTTCAGATCAGTGTTGCATTTATCACGATGGGTGGTGTGACACCGCTCCTGCAGACACTAAAAGAGCTTGAGAAAAAGGGCGTTAAGGGGCAGATCCTTACGACGAATTACCTGAATTTCAGTGAACCGAGAGCACTTGAGAAACTCAATGGATTAAAAAATATTACATTGAAAATGTATGACGTGGAAGCAGCCGGAAATGGCTTTCACACGAAGGGATATATTTTCAAGAAAGAAGAAGTTTATCGAATCATCATTGGAAGTTCCAACATGACAAGTGCAGCGTTGACGGTTAATAAGGAGTGGAATACAAAACTGATTTCTACGGAAAGTGGCGAGATTGCAGAAGAAATCGTAGAAGAGTTTCACAGTCTTTGGAATAGTGAGTACGCTTTGCCATACGAGGATTTTTATGAAGTCTATAAAGAACGCTACAATATCATAAAACACCAGCGGGAGATCGCGAAAAGCGAAGAAATCCCGTCGCTGGAAAAATATAGATTAAAGCCAAACTCCATGCAAGAGAGATTTATTGCGAACTTGCGAAAGATTCTGGAGCAGGGAGAAGAACGGGCATTGTTGATCTCTGCTACTGGAACCGGAAAGACATATGCATCTGCATTTGCTATGCGTGAGCTGGGGTTCAAAAGAGTATTATTTCTGGTTCATCGTGTAACACTTGCGAAGCAGGCAAAAAAATCTTTTGAAAAAGTTTTTGATAAGAAAGTGACAATGGGATTGGTGGGAGCAGGGTTCTATGAATATGAGAAAGACTATGTTTTTGCCACAGTAGAAACCTTGAATAGGGATACACATTTGTTTCAGTACCAGCCGGATACTTTCGATTGCATTATTTTGGATGAGGCTCACCATAGTTCCAACAATATCTATACAAAGGTCATTAACTATTTTAATCCGAAGTTGTTTTTAGGTATGACTGCGACACCGGATAAAAGAGATGATAATCAGGAAGGCAAAAATATATATGAGATTTTCCATTATCAAATCGCTCACGAAATTCGTTTGCAGCAGGCGATGGAAGAGGATCTGCTTTGTCCATTTCATTATTTTGGCATCAGAGAGGTTGTTTCTCTGGATGACAAAACATTGCAGGCGACGAAGCTGACAGATGATGAGTTCAATCAGCTTACCAGTGATGAGAGAGTGAGGCATGTGATTGGACAGTCGGAATATTATGGTTATAGTGGTGATCGTGTAAGAGGACTTGTTTTCTGTAGTCGTGTTAAAGAGTGTGAAGAATTATCGAGAAAGTTTAATGTTCTGGGATATCGTACAATTGCTCTTAGTGGCACTGATAGCGAAGAAAAACGTCAGGAAGCATTTGAAAGACTGGCAATGGATGAAGCGGATGCAACGGAAGAGATGCAGCCTTTGGATTATATTTTTTCACGAGATATATTAAATGAAGGTGTGGATATCGTTGAGGTAAATCAGGTCATTATGCTTAGACCGACGCAGTCTCCGATTGTATTTATTCAGCAGCTGGGACGAGGTCTTAGAAAGGCGCCCGGAAAAGAATATGTTGTTATTTTGGATTTTATTGGAAACTATAATAATAACTTTATGATTCCGGTAGCTTTATCAGGAGATCGTTCTTATAACGCTGATGTAATCCGCAAATATGTAATCAGTGGAAATAGTACAATACCAGGTGCCTCAACGGTTCATTTTGATGAGATTTCCAAGGATAAGATATTTAAGTCTATTGACAAAATCAAGGGAATGAGAACGCTGATCAAAGAAAGCTATGTCTCTTTGAAAAATCGGTTAGGACGAGTTCCTCTTCTGTATGATTTCTATGAAAATCAGGAAATTGATCCACTGGTAATTATTAGAGAATATAAAACATATTATGCCTTTATGCAGGCAATGGAAAAGGATAAATACAAGAATGGTTTAAGTGAGCAGGAGAAATTAACACTGGAGTATTTGTCTAAAACGGTTCTCTCAGGAGTGCGTCCTGATGAACTTGCAATATTAAATCAATTGCTTTATAGAGATCATATCGGGATTGCAGATTTTATAAAAGAATATCAAAAGACCTATGGAATTGAAATCAGCACATTACAGGTTAATGAAGCAATTCATGTGCTTCAGGGACATTTCGTGAGTAAAGAAGCAGAATATCAGAAATTTTGTCAGATTGATATTCTGGAAAATGATCGATCGGGAATGATCCGAAGATTGCAAAGTTACACAGAAAGACTTACTCATATTCAGTTCTGCACACAGGTGGAAGATATTATAAAAGTCGGTATTGCCAGATATAAGGATAAATATTCTCCGGGACGAATTGTGGATAGTCCATTTGTATTATATGAAAAGTATTCCAGAAGAGATGTAAGCCTTCTTATGAATTGTGGCAAGGATTTATCTTCGATTATGTATGGTATGAAACGAATTGGTGATGATGTCTTTATTTTTATTACATATCACAAAGAAGAAAGTCAGGATGAAAAAAACTATGTAGATGGAAAACCTGATTATGCGGATGCCTTTGAGGATGATCTGATTTTTAAATGGGATTCTCAGATTGGGAAGGGGCTGGATAGTTCTTATATGAAGGATGTACTTGAAGCTGAAAGAAAGCATTTATTTGTAAAAAAATCTGATGCGGAAACAAGTTTCTATTATATGGGGCAATTTGATGTATTAGAAGCCAGAAATGCCCAGAAGGAGGACAATCGTGGCCGTATGCAGCCAATTACGAAGGTCATTATGAAAATGCATCATGCAGTGCGTGAGGATTTATTGAGATATTTACAGTCACATATTACGGCATAAATGGTTGGAGGTATGAAATAGATGAAGACAGTAAAAGTAGTCGCAGCGATTATCTGCGATAACATAAAAGAGAAAAATAAAATATTTGCAACAGCACGAGGCTATGGAGAATTAAAAGGAGGATGGGAATTCCCAGGCGGAAAAGTAGAACCAGGAGAAACACCAAAGCAGGCACTTGTAAGAGAAATTATGGAAGAATTGGATACGGAAATTAAGGTCGGTGAATTGATTGATACGATAGAGTTTGATTATCCAACTTTTCACCTTTCGATGGATTGTTTTTGGGCGGAAGTTACAAAAGGCCATCTTGAATTAAAGGAGGCCGAGGCAGCCAAATGGCTTACAAAGGATCAGTTAGACAGTGTTGCCTGGTTACCAGCAGACGTCACTTTGATAGATAAAATTCGAAGGTACATGAAATAAGCTAAGATCGAGGAGTAACTTCATGGACAAAACAATAGAATATTATAATCAAAATGCGGATATGTTTGCCCAGGGGACTCGTTTGGTAGATTTTACGGTTGTACAGGAGCGGTTTAGGATAATAAGCGGGAATCCTCGGCAATTCAATTACCGAGATGAAAGCGCAGGAGAAGAATACGGAGAAATATTGGAAGAAAACAAACTATGAAATGAGGTGACATTTATGATGAAAAACGAAGCGGGAGTAAGAATCGAAGAAATGCTGTGTCAGCTGGCCGATGCGACGCGCATCGACGGAGAGATCTGGCGTGCAGCGTATACTCTGGAAGACAAAATCGCGAAGAACATCCTGCGTGAGTGGATCGAAGATATGGGGCTTGAATACAGAGAGGACGCGATCGGTAACGTGTATGGACGGCTTCCGGGGACAGAACCTGGAACCGTACTGACGGGATCCCACCTGGATACCGTAAAGAACGGTGGAAAATATGATGGCGCACTGGGCGTTGTGACCGGTGTGGCAGCGCTGGGATACCTCAAACAGTCGGGCTTCGTTCCGAAACACAGCCTGGAAGTGGCTGGTCTGATGGAGGAAGAGGGCAGTCGTTTTCCATCTGGCTGTCAGGGGAGCCGCGCAATCTGTGGCACGCTGAAAGAAGAGGATCTCGAGGAGCTCAGCCGTGATGGCGTCACACTTCGTGAAGCACTGGTATCTGCCGGGTATCAGACGGAAGCACTGAAAAACATGAGACGTGACGATATTCGAGCGATCGTAGAACTGCATATCGAACAGGGACCGGTGCTTGAAAGCGAGCATAAGCAGATCGGTATTGTGGACAGTATCGTCGGTATCGTCAACTATGAGCTGACCATTCAGGGAAGCCAGAACCATGCAGGTACCACCTCGATGCCTTTACGGCACGATCCTGTGGTAGCTGCTGCGGAATTTATCACAGAGTCTACCCGTCAGATGATGGCGCAGGCCCCTTCTGCCACCCTTACCTATGGCGCGATACAGGTATTTCCTGGAATGCAGAATGTCATTGCAGATCGAGTGAATCTGCTCATCGATCTGCGCGATGGCAGCGATGAGGAACTGCTTCAAGATGTGGTTCTTCTGAAACGTGCACTGGAATCCATCGAACGCAAGGGCTTTCAGACCCGGCTTCGACAGAATGACTGGCTGGAGTCCGCACAGATGGATCCGAACGTGATTCGGGTGATTGAGCGGTACTGTGAAGAGAAACATCTCGCGTATAAGCATATGAACAGCGGCGCCGGACACGACTCGATGGTATTCGGAAAGCATTTCCCGACCGCGATGATCTTCGTGCCGAGTATCGGAGGTATCAGCCATAATCCGGCAGAAGCCACCGCTGTAGCGGATATACAGACCGGTTTTGAACTGCTTTGTGACGTGTTAAAAGAATTATCAGCTCAACCCTTTTTATCATGGTAAGTTTTATTACATTGCTAATGATAATAAAGCCTTTGTAATTATTTGTGAAATCATAGAGTGTATGGATTCAATTCCATATGCTCTTTTTCTTTACTTAATTTCAGGAAAAATGCAAAAATCTAATGTTACGAGTTTCTTACGAGTGGTATTAAAAAAACTCGCAAGAAGACTCGTAAGAAAAAAAGTAAAAAAATTTACTTTTGACCACTGTAAAACATGCTCTGAGCGTTTTGTTAGATGGTTGGCAGTATTCATGAGCATAAAGGTAAACAGGAATTATTTCTGGAAGCAAACATAGATGAACTGAAAACACTTCTGGAAGTTGCCTTAATTCAAAGTACGGGAGCATCTAACCGAATTGAAGGTATATTTACAAGTGATAAACGTTTGGAAGACCATTCATTGTTAATGGGAAAAGAAGAATCAAAATTGGATGAATATCTAAAAGAATATGAAAAAAGTGAAATATAAGCCTTTTGCACTGGAATAAAAAAGGATATCCTTCCGGTCAAGAATGCGATATCTTTTTTTATAAGTTCTGGATTTGTTGAAGGAAACAACAACAAATTCAAAGTTTTCAAACGTATTGTATATGGTAGAAGCGGATTAGTCAATCTGGAAAAAAAGTGTAAGTTAGCTTTCATGTCAAAAAGTGAAGATTTCTCTCTTTCAGAACTATTATAAAACAAGCTGGTATCAATTGGATACCAGCTAATGTTTCACTTGGTTATACCCAAAGCTAAGAAAGAACCAAAATCTATCTATGTGCTCTATTTTTTATGCTTTTTTCAAGAAAAAGGACTAATAGTCCGGCAGAAAGAAAACGGAAGCGATATTGCTTGGGGATAAAAGATGGACTGAGCCTAAAAAGTACGGTAAAATCAGTATTAGAAATGAAGCTCTGAAAACGGGAGCTGATGGAGGATAATCGTTATGATCAGAAAAAAGATATAATTGTGACCTGTCAGCATCGTACAATATTGGAGCAAGATATTTTATCAGAGAACTTTTAAAACCCCTTCCGGTAACGGAACGGTCTTTGCTGGAGGCAAAAGTCCCTGCAGTAAAGCGTAGAACCTCATGTGTTTATGCGGATTTAAAAGAACTTCATATACAAATGGAGAACTTAAAGGCAGCATAAACGCAGGTAGATATACAGCGGACTACCTGTCATGTGGGAACCTGCCGTATCAGGCATGGAAAATGTGCATAACTGCGCACCTAAGTTACAGGCGTATCCGCCGATATTTAGTCTGACGCCTAAAGCGTCTGGAAGCACGTGACTTTAGTAAAGAACTGTTTCACATGACAGATAATTATGTTATTGATATACAGGATCCGGGAAATGCGTTGGATGCTCTGATGTTTGTACTTGCGATTGAGGCAGAAAAATGTTCCAGGAATTAACTAGTTGATCTTGTTACCGAAGATATACGGACCGAAAAAATCGAAGAAATTATGCTGATCAGATTACCGGAGGACTTAGAAAAATTCAAAGAGATATATGAGATAACAGAGAAAATTGCAAAAGAATATTAGACATTGGATAAGGTGGAGGTGCTGGACATGATATATGTTACGGGAGATATACATGGAGATCAGATCCTTTGGGATGCGTGTATAAGTAATTTTCTAAAGGAAGGGGATAACATAATCGTTCTCGGAGACTTTGGAATTGGGTTTTTCGATGGAAGATACTGGACGGAGGAGATGTTTTATGATTACCTGGCAGAACAGAAATATACCGTTCTTTTTGTCGATGGTAATCACGAGAACTTTGAAAAACTCAATTCTTTTCCAGTGGATCAATGGCATGGCGGACGTGTTCAGTTTATTCGAAGCAACGTGATTCATCTCATGAGAGGTGAAATATATGATATTGATGGAAAGAAGATTTTCTGTTTTGGCGGAGGTTACTCATTGGACAAGGATTATCGTGTTCCGGGGAGAACGTGGTGGCCGCAGGAGATGCCTGACGATGGAGAATATAGGAATGCAACAAAGAATTTGGAAGAGTGTGGATTTACGGTTGATTATATCCTGACGCATACCGCTCCAGCAGATACAGTGGAATATATGTCCAGATTAAACCTGGGAATTAAAAATTCTGTTGTTGAGGAATTTCCACTGACCAGTTATCTTCAGTGGATAGTTGAGACGGTGCGATACGATAAGTGGTTTTTTGGGCACTTTCATATAGATGCTGAGATTTGGAGAAATCAGTATGCAGTACTTGACAGTATAAGAGAACTGCATACAGGAGAATTGATTAAAAATAGATGTTAAAGAAGGAGATGAAAGGCGGTATGATAATATGATTGATTCACATATCCATTTATCTTGTAAATGCTATAACCAAACTTTTCCATATATCGATTATGATGGGAAAGAACTCACAATAGCTGCAGATGGGCGGCGAGAGACGGTGATTGCAACTCCAATAGAATATCTGCTTCTTGAGACCGACGGCCCATATGTTAAGCCAGAAAGACCAGATGATGTCACTGGCAAAAAGTGGGCGAAGGCACGAAATACGAGTTTGATTCTTCCGAATATTGCGGAAAAGATTGCGGAATTGAAATGCATGATGGTGAAAGATGTCGTAAGGATTACTGAAGAAAACACAAGAAGAGTGTTCAAATTGAATAATTGTGCGTCGTATTCTCGTTACTTCTGATGAGTCGTGTTACAATCAATAACGCCGATGCGGGATTTTTATAATCCTCTATCGGCGTTTGTTGTTTATGTGAGAATGTGTTTTACGCTTATTTTCCAAATGTATTGCTGGATTTAGCTGCAGTCTTTGCCGCTGTGGTGTTGGTGGACTCAAACAAGGAAGTGGTCGGTGCGACCGGACACATCAATACTCGTCCTGTTCCGCGGTAAACATTTACCAGGCCTTCTCCACTAACTGCTGATCCTACAAGTGTTTTGGTTGATCGTTCTACGGTAAATTCAAGGTTTGATGACCAGCATACGGCAAGGTTTCCATCAATTTTCAGTTCATCATTTTCCAATATGACTTCAATCAATTCATCTTCGGGAACATTAGATTCCAGTGCAGCTACACCATTTCCCTGCAAACTCAGATTAAACAGACCTTCGCTGCCTAATACGGCTGATGAAAGGTTTTTTCTGGGTACAACTTTACTTTTTACATTTGCATCACAAGCCAGGAACATGCCATCTTCAATTGTCATTCCGGCCGATCCCCACTTGCCAATATCTGCAAGAATAATGTATTTATATGTTGGTTCCAGTACGAGACAGCCCTCGCCAACATATTCTGGTTTAACTGCAGTTTCTTTGGTAACCGCACCCTTGAGTGCTTTTCCAAGAAAATCACCGATGCCTTTTACGCCTGATGTGGCTTGTACATTACCACCCATCCATTGCATGGAACCAGACTGGATAACAGCTGAATGGTCTTTATCAATATCAATAACAACCTGTTTTCTTCTGACATTCATTTTACTCATGAAATACTCATTCATTGCATTCATAGGTGAAACGCTGGCATCCTGCACATATTCAAGTACATGGAAGTTTCCGATACTTTTTGTAAATTTTCTGTTCTCATTTTGTAAGTTTTCAATTCTCATGGCATACTCTCCCTTTTGATAATAATGTATGATGTTGCTCGGATATGCTTATTATAAAAGAATTAGCATAAATAGAAAACAATTTATGCAGAGAATCATAAAGATAGAATTCTCAGATTCTGAGAAATATAAAGATTCTAAGGATAAAGAAATTTTATCTCTTTCATTTCTTCCGGTGTAACGGAGCCAGTAGCAATGGCAAGTCTTGCCATCTGAGGGGAATATATCTGCAGATAAAATCTAAAAGCCAACAAATTTGTTTATGTTGGTATTGAATCAATTAAAGCCAACAAATTTGTTTATGTTGGTATTGAATCAATTAAATCCAATACATTATAATGTCCATAGATGATTACCTTTTTATACAGATATAAATTTACCAAAGTGTGATGGGGGTGCTGACGATGAAATTTGAAAATATTAACATGCTTAACGATACAATGGCCATACTGGATAGAGGCTATTATGAAGTGAATGGGAAGCGAGTAAACCTGAAGCTATCTAAAGCAGAAATGAAAGAAATCTCCGTATTTTTACCCAAGGACGTGAAGAGCATTTCTGATAATAAGGATTTTCAGCATATTCATATGATGGGAGGAAGAATTGGTGTGGATTGCGTTAACATGGATTCTTATTCTCTGGCAATTAAGAGATATTCGGATTGTTCATATTTGTTCAGTAAGAAATCAAAGCCAATTCTTGTGTTGAATCTTGCCAATCCTGTAAACCCAGGTGGCGGTGTGCGCCGTGGATCAAAGGCTCAGGAAGAAGATCTCTGCAGAAAGAGTTCGCTTTTGCTGTCACTGGAGAGTTCAGCGGCATCCGTATATTATAAATACAATAAATCTTTGAATACTTACATGGGATCGGATGCTGTTATGGTCACTCCCCAGGTTGAAATTATCAAAGATGAAAATGGCAGTTTGCTGGATGAAAGTGTTATTGTATCTGTTATGACATGTGCCGCACCTATGTTGAGAAACGGTATGGAGGGATTGACAGACCAGGAATACCGGGATATGGTTTATGGACGTATCACCGGAATGCTGAAGGTGGCTGCACATCTCGGATATGAGGTCCTGATTTTGGGTGCATTCGGATGTGGAGCCTTCTTAAATGACGCTCATGTTGTTTCGGATCTGTTTTATAAAGCACTGAAGGAATTCGATTATGATGGAATGGAAGCAAAAGATTTCTTCCGCAGAATTGATTTTGCTGTGCTCAGCCGTTCAGCAGATCAATACAATTACAAAGAATTTGCCAGAAATTTTTGTGATTTTTATCGTGAGGAAGATGCAGAGGAGGTTGCATCAGCCCTTGAGAGAGTGAGAGAAACTGAGACAAATCTGGACAGGATCAGAGGAAGTCTGGTTGGTGGAGCTATTGGAGATGCTTTAGGGTATACAGTTGAATTTATGCAGGAGGAGCAGATTTTCAGGAAATACGGCTCATCTGGTATCACGGAATATGAACTGACAAATGGAAAAGCATTGGTGTCAGATGATACACAGATGACCTTATTTACAGCAAATGGAATACTGGTAGGTGATACCCGATTATCTATGCGTGGTATCGGAGGTGATCCAAAAGTGTATGTTCCAAATGCATATCTGGACTGGTTAAAAACACAGCAGTTGGATATTAATAGTGTAAATCAGTATGAACGATATACAGAAAAGGGTGGATATTCATGGTTGTTGGATGTTCCGGAATTGTATTCCAGACGTGCACCGGGCAATACCTGCCTTTCTGCACTGGAAACCAGAGCAAAAGAGGATCACGTAAACAGCTTTATTAACAGTCCGATTAATAGAAGTAAGGGCTGTGGCGGTATTATGCGTATTGCACCTTTAGCTCTGAAATATAGGCTGGGCGAGAACTTTTATGGAGACATAGAGCAGATTGATATGGAAGCAGCAGAACTTTCAGCTATTACCCATAGTCATTCTCTTGGTTATATGCCATCTTCCGTAGTTAGTCATATCATAAGCAGAATTCTTTGTTCCCATGATGAAATGAGCTTGAAGGATATGGTTCTTGAAGCAAGAGGTTCTGTTTCAAAGCTCTTTGCTGAAGATAAGAATCTTCCTGTACTCGTTGATATAATTGACAAGGCCGTTCGACTGTCTGAAAAAACTGACACAGATGATCTGGACAATATTCATGCGTTAGGTGAGGGATGGGTTGCTGAAGAAACACTGGGTATTGCATTGTATTGTGCACTCAAATATCAGAATGATTTCTCGAAGGCTATGATTGTCTCAGTCAACCATAAAGGCGATAGTGATTCAACAGGTGCTGTTACTGGAAATATTCTTGGTGCGCTGATTGGATATGATGCGATCGATAGCAAATGGAAAAAGGATCTGGAGCTCCTGGATGTGATCCTGGAAGTTGCTGATGATTTATGTCATGGCTGCCAGATGTCTGAGTACAGTTATTATTTTGATCCTGCATGGGCAACAAAATATATGCATATGCATCGTTACGAAGAGCCAAAGAAAAATCCGGAATATGTATTCTTCTGGCTGGACAATGAGAAATACGGTGAATTCAGCAACTGGTATCAGAGAGAATTTGTGATCGATGATTTCCGATATTTCTGTGTTGAACAGTATATGATGGCACAGAAGGCAAAGCTGTTTCATGATTCTGTACGATATACGGCTATCCTCCGTGCGAATTCGCCAAAAGACTGCAAAGCATTAGGAAAACAGGTAACACCATTTGATGCCAAGGTCTGGGATGCAGTTAAATATGATATCGTAAAAACTGGAAATAAAGCGAAGTTTGAACAGAATCCAGATCTTATGAATTTGCTTTTATCAACAGGCGACAGGATCATGGCAGAGGCGAGTCCAAAAGATAAAATCTGGGGTATAGCACTTGATGCTGAAACTGCAAAGCATATAAATCCTGAAGCGTGGCCTGGTCAGAATTTGTTAGGGAAAATCCTGATGGAGCTTAAAGCTGAATATAGAAAAGAACAGTCCAAGTCGTCTGCCACTGAACTTCGAATGATCAAAGGAGATATTACAAAACAATCTGATGTTGAAGCAATCGTAAACGCTGCTAATACCAGTCTTTTAGGTGGTGGTGGTGTAGATGGTGCTATTCATAGAGCTGCAGGCAGACAGTTGTTGGAGGAGTGTCGGAAACTGAATGGTTGTAAAACCGGAGAGGCAAAGCTGACTGGTGCATATAAGCTGCCTTGTAAGTATATTATCCATACTGTGGGTCCTATCTGGCGTGGTGGAAATCAGGATGAGGAGAAGTTTTTAGCAGAATGCTATAGTAATTCCCTTCAGATAGCTGTTGACCAAGGCATACGCAGTGTGGCTTTCCCATCTATTTCGACGGGTGCTTATAGCTTCCCTAAGGAAAAAGCAGCTATGATCGCTGTACGTACAGTAAATGATTTTATTGAAGAAAATTCAGGAAGTCTGGATTTGGTCGAGTGGATTCTATTTGACGAAGAGACACTGAATATTTATAAGGATGCTTTGAATCAATTCAAAGCAAACAAAATAGTTGGAACCCCTAAATAAAGATAGGAAACGCTTGTTCTGGTGGATAACATAGAGAAAAAGAAGCCGACGAATTACAGGGATCTCAAATGATACCTTGCAACGTGAGGGTGTCTCAGGTATAATAATCTAGGTATAAGTCTGCAAAAGGGGCAAACATTTTTACCAACAGCCAAATCGGTTGACTGCCCTTTTTGTAGTCATTTTTTTACTTTATAGGAAATTACTTCGTAATGTTCCAATAAAGTAAAAAACGCTCCGCGAGGATGCGACCAGATGCATGTGGAATATGTCTGCTAAAGCAGACAGCATCTGGCGCGCAAAGCGTAACAAGTCCCTCAAAGATTGAGGGATTCAGGGAGTTTGAAGCGGACTTGTCCGCTTTGTTCATGGGAGGAAGTAAAAATGTACGATGTAGTGATTGTAGGTGCAGGACCGGGAGGAATATTTACTGCATATGAATTATTAGAGAAAAGACCGAATTTGAGTATCGCTGTTTTTGAGATGGGAAATGAATTGACAAAACGCCATTGTCCGATTGATGGTGACAAGGTGAAATCCTGTATTCATTGCAAGAACTGTTCTATCATGAGTGGCTTTGGAGGTGCAGGTGCATTTTCAGATGGTAAATATAATATCACCAATGATTTCGGTGGGACGCTGTACGAATATATCGGTAAAAAAGCTGCATTAGAATTAATGAACTATGTAGATAAGATCAATCTTGCATTTGGTGGAGAAGGAACAAAACTGTATTCTACTGCCGGTTCAAGCCTGAAGACACGCTGCATGCAGAATGGTTTACATTTATTGGACGCTTCTGTTCGACATCTGGGAACAGATATTAATTATATTGTGTTGGAACATTTATATGCTCATCTGAAAGAAAAGGTTGATTTTCATTTCAACTGTTTCATTGATAAGGTGGAGAAATTAGATGACGGATATCGAATCTATCATGAAGATTCTTATTATGATGGTAAGGAATGTGTTATTTCTGCAGGACGCAGCGGAAGTAAATGGATGGAAAAAATCTGTCAGGATCTGGATATTAATACGAATTCAAATCGCGTGGATATCGGAGTTCGAGTGGAGCTGCCAGCAGGTATTTTTGCTCATCTGACCGATGAATTATATGAAAGCAAGATTGTGTACAGAACCTCAAAATATGAAGATATGGTGCGTACATTCTGCATGAATCCAAAAGGTGAAGTCGTAAACGAAAATACAAATGGAATTGTTACTGTTAATGGCCACAGCTATGAGGATCCGGCTAAACAGACAAATAATACAAACTTTGCGTTACTGGTTGCAAAGCATTTTTCAGAACCTTTCAAAGATTCTAATGGATATGGTGAAAGTATTGCACGATTGAGCAATATGCTGGGTGGCGGCGTGATTGTCCAGCGTTTTGGAGATCTGATCAGAGGACGTAGAAGTACCGAAGAAAGAATCAGCGAATCTTTTACCGTTCCAACTTTAAATGCAGCAGCAGGTGACCTGAGTCTTGTACTTCCGAAACGTTTATTAGATGGCATTATTGAAATGATCTATGCCCTGGATAAAATTGCACCGGGAACTGCCAGTGATGATACCTTGCTGTATGGTGTAGAGGTAAAATTCTACAATATGGAAGTGGAACTGGACCATAATCTGATGACTCGTCATGAGGGACTTTATATCATCGGTGATGGCAGCGGTATTACCCATTCTCTGTCTCATGCTTCGGCAAGCGGAGTATATGTTGCGAGACAGATTGTCTCAAAAATGTAGGGGATTACCATGGTAAGAATATTTACCTCAGAAAGCTAATTTCAAGGGAGTGTTTCGCAATATTCTGAAAAAGGATATGATGTCGGACCAGAGTCAGGAATATTAAATCAGTAAAGGAGACGAACATGGAACATTTGCGTTGTGTAATTGAGAGAATTACATATCAGAATGCAGAAAATGGCTACACGGTTCTGAAATGTGCGGTAAAGAACTATAGTGATCTTGTCACGGTAGTTGGCACAATGCCGGATACCCATGTTGGCTCCGTGCTGTCCCTGGAAGGCATGTGGAAAATGGATGCCAAATATGGTCGGCAGTTTTCTGTAGAGAAGTTTGAAGAGACACTTCCTGCTACAGTATATGGAATTGAAAAATATCTTGGGTCTGGTTTGATCAAGGGTGTTGGTCCAAAGTTTGCGAAAAGGATTGTAGAAAAGTTTGGGAAGGATACGCTGGATGTAATCGAAGACACACCGGATGAACTGTTAAAAGTACCGGGGATAGGAAAGGTTCGTGTGGACCGTATAAAGACAAGCTGGCAGGAACAGAAAGAGATCAAAAATATCATGCTTTTTCTGCAGAGTCATGAGGTCAGTACTTCGCATGCGACAAAGATTTTTAAAACATATGGCAGTGAAAGCATTGCGATTGTAAAGGAGAATCCATACCGTCTTGCAGATGATATCTGGGGTATTGGATTTAAGACAGCGGATTCCATTGCGCAGAAGATGGGGATTGATAAAGGTAAATTCGTCCGTCTGCGCAGTGGTATTTTTTATACATTGAATAAGCTGGCGGAAGCAGGTCATTGTTATGCAACAAGAGAGCAGCTGATCGGAAAGGCAGGGGAACTTCTGGAAGTGGAAGAACCGGAGCTTAAGATCACACTGGATGAGATGATCCGTACAAATGATGTGATCCGGGATGTGGCCGGTGAGCAGGAAGCAATTTATCTTCCATCCTATTATTTTTCAGAAAGTGGTTGTGCAAAACGGCTGCTCCGGCTGATGACCTATGGAAAGAAAAAATCTGAGAATATAGAGGAAATATTAAAGAAAGTAGCTGCTTCGTCAGAAATTACCTATGATGAGATACAGTGGCAGGCGGTAAAAACTGCTATTTCTTCTAAGGTTATGGTGTTGACCGGTGGACCCGGAACCGGAAAGACCACAACAACTCTGGGGATTATTTCTGCATATAAGCAGGCGGGATGTCAGATTATTCTTGCCGCACCGACCGGAAGAGCAGCGAAGAGAATGTCCGAAGCAACTGGAATGGAGGCAAAAACAATTCACCGGTTATTAGAATATAAACCGCCGGAAGGTTATCAGAAGAATGAAGAACATTCGTTGGAAGGAGATGTGCTGATTCTGGATGAATGTTCCATGATCGATATCATGCTGATGTATAATCTTTTGAAAGCATTGCCGGAGCAGATGACCCTGATCCTGGTGGGTGATATTGATCAGCTTCCAAGTGTCGGGGCGGGTAATGTACTCAGAGATATTATCGATTCAGGATGTGTTCCTGTAGTACGCCTGACCAGGATTTTCCGCCAGGCACAGGGAAGTCGGATCATTATGAATGCACACCGGATCAATAAAGGGGAAGGCATTGATATCAGAGGCGGAAAAGATTCTGATTTTTTCTTTGCCACCAAAGAGAGCAATCAGGAAGTGGTGAATACCATCGTCCAGTATTGCAAGACGAACCTGCCGAGATATTATCATGTGGATCCACTGCGGGATATTCAGGTGCTGACTCCGATGCAGAGAGGTGAATGCGGTGCAGTAAATCTGAATCAGGTGCTGCAGGAAGCCATGAATCAGTCAAAGATCTTTTTGCGGAGAGGTGGGACACAGTACCGGCTGAAGGATAAGGTGATGCAGATCCGGAATGATTATGATAAGGAAGTATTCAATGGAGACATTGGAACCATCACGAAAGTAGATATGGAAGAGCGGGAACTGACAGTTTTGTTTGATGAACGGGAAGTGGTTTACGATGTGACGGAATTGGATGAGCTGACACTTGCCTATGCGGTGACGATTCACAAATCACAGGGAAGTGAATATCCAATCGTTGTCATGCCATTTACTATGAGTCATTTTGTCATGCTGCAGAGAAATCTCCTTTATACGGGTGTAACCAGGGCAAAAAAGATCCTGGTACTTGTCGGGGAGAAGAAAGCGGTGTATTATGCAATAAAAAATGAGATGACTACTGGAAGAAATACATGTCTGGCAAGACGTTTGCAGCCCGGCAGTAAAGAAGCACAGGAAGTGACGGCGCAGCTTTTAAAAGAGGCAGGGGATGAAAACAACAGCAATGCCTCGTTGAGTCAGCAGCAGAAGAAAGAGAAAATGATTGTCTACAAGGGCAGTATTCAGCCTTCTATGGTGTGTGAAACACCAGCCGTTTATGAAGGAAATCTATGGAAACGCCTGTCTCAGTCAAAGTTCAGAAGCAGCTTTTCCCTAAAAGCAAATGACAGGAGTTATGTATCAGAAAAGGGAATGGAGAAAGTGCGGGAGCATGCCTGTGATTTTATCAGAAAACGTCTTGCACCTGCAGAGATATCAAATGATGGAAAACAGACACCGATGAGAGGACATCCTGTTTTTGTGGCACAGCATGCTACAGCTACCTGTTGCAGAGGTTGTTTAGAAAAATGGCATCATATTCCGAAAGGACGGGAACTCACAGAAACAGAACAGGAATATGTTGTCGACGTGATCATGGAATGGATTAATCGTGAAATGAAAGGAAATGCATTTTGACCAAGTTACTGCGAACGGAGTGGACAGTAATGCTTGGACTGCCACAGGAAGAAGAAAAATTTCTGCTTTACAAATTACAGATAAAGTATTAGTATAAAGAAAAAGAAATCTTCAGGGCAGGGTGAGATTCCCTACCGGCGGTAAAGCCCGCGAGCCGAAAGGCATGATCCGGTGAGATTCCGGGGCCGACAGTACAGTCTGGATGAAAGAAGATGATAGTACAGTTGATTTTTGTATGAATGAATGTAGTATCAAAGCTCTGAGATGGTGATCCATTTCAGAGTTTTTTTTACTTTATAACAGTATGAAAAATAAGAAAATTCATTTATTAATCATATGTAACAGATCAAATTCCCTGCAGATATTTCTGCAGGTTTTTTTGTGTAACAGGATATTACTTTGTAAGGTTCTTATTACACAAAAACGCTTTGCGGGGATGTGTTCTAACAGGAATAAGAAAGAAGGGATAAAAGTGACAGATCAGGAATATATGCTTCGGGCGATTCAACTGGCAAAAAAAGGAGAAGGCTGGACGAATCCCAATCCGATGGTAGGGGCAGTGATTGTAAAGGATGGGCAGATCATCGGAGAAGGTTATCATAAAAAGTATGGAGAACTTCATGCAGAACGTAATGCGATTGCTTCACTTACCGAATCAGCAGAAGGTGCGGTACTTTATGTTACATTGGAACCTTGCTGCCATCATGGAAAGACGCCCCCATGTACGGAAGCAATTCTTGAACAAAAGATTCAAAAAGTGGTAATCGGTTCCAGAGATCCGAATCCGAAAGTGGCAGGAAAAGGTGCACAGATATTGAGGGAAGCAGGCATTACAGTGATTGAAGATTTTATGAGGGAAGAATGCGATCAGCTGAATCCGGTGTTTTTCCATTACATTACAACGAAGATGCCTTATGTAGTGATGAAGTATGCCATGACACTGGATGGGAAGATCGCAACGAAGACAGGAGCATCAAAATGGATTACCGGAGAAGCGGCAAGAAGAGAAGTGCAGCATATGAGGCATCAGTACATGGGAATTATGGCTGGCATTGGAACCGTGCTTGCAGATGATCCGATGTTAAATGTCCGGGTAGAAGGATGGAGAAGTCCTGTCAGGATTCTGTGTGACAGTAAGCTCAGAATTCCGCTGGACAGCCAGATTGTAAAAAGTGCAGAAAAATACCGGACAATCGTGGTTTATGCAGATCAGAAAAATACGGAAGAGAAAATAAAAATATTACATACCATGGGAGTTGAGACCATCTGCTGTCCGGATGAAAAAAACCAGATAGATCTTAAGAAACTGATGGTAAATCTTGGAAACAGAGGTATTGACAGTATTCTTCTGGAAGGCGGAGGTACGTTAAATGACAGTGCTCTGAAAGCGGGAATCGTACAAGAAGTACAGGTGTTCATGGCACCAAAGCTGTTTGGCGGTGTGGGCAGCAAGACACCGGTAGAAGGTATCGGAGTTGAATTTCCATCTGAAGCAGTGGAACTGAAATATACAGAGATCTGTCAGATCGGTGATGACATCAGGATAAGATGCCAGATATGCAAAAAGGAACAGGAGGAATTATGTTTACGGGAATCGTAGAAGAGAAAGGAAAAGTCCGTTATATACAGTTGACTGGAGAATCGGGGATGCTGGCAGTGAAAGCCAGGAAAGTGCTGGAAGGAACAAAGATTGGTGACAGCATTGCCGTGAATGGTGTGTGTCTGACAGTTACGTCGATCCAGCCGGACGGATTTACTGCAGATGTGATGGCAGAGACGATCAGAAGGAGTAGTCTTGGCAGCTGCAAAACAGGAAGTCAGGTGAACCTGGAACGTGCAATGGCTGCGGATGGCAGATTCGGAGGTCATATAGTAAGTGGACATATTGATGGAACTGGAGTGATTCGTTCCATGCTCCGCGAAGAGAATGCCATCTGGGTATCGATTGCGACATCACCGCAGATTTTGCATTTGATTGTGGAAAAGGGTTCTGTCTGCATTGATGGAATCAGCCTGACGGTTGCAAAGGTTGACGAAGCTGGTTTTCAGGTGTCAGTCATTCCACATACGGGAGAAGAAACCACACTTTTGAAAAAGGTACCGGGTGATCTTGTTAATCTGGAAAATGATGTGGTTGGAAAGTACATAGAAAAACTGCTTGGTATCAGAAAAAATGAAGAAGAGAAAACAGAATCCGGAATTACGATGGAGTTTCTTGAGGAATTCGGGTTTTAGAATAGGAGGATATACATTATGCCACAAAACTATCAGTACAACACAATTGAAGAGGCACTGAGGGATTTAAGAGAAGGAAAGATAGTTCTGGTTACGGATGATCCGGACAGAGAAAATGAGGGAGATCTGATATGTGCGGCAGAGTTTGCAACCCAGAAAAATATTAATTTTATGGCGACTTATGCAAAGGGACTCATCTGTACGCCGATGAGTGCGGAAATTGCAGCCAAATTGAATTTTCCGCCGATGGTCGCTGAAAACACGGATAATCACAGTACAGCATTTACTGTGGCAGTGGATCACAAAGATACAACGACCGGTATTTCAGCAGCAGAGCGCTCCTATACCATTATGAAGTGCGTGGATGATGAGGCAAAACCAGAGGATTTCAGAAGACCGGGACATGTATTTCCGCTTATAGCCAGAAAAGGAGGAGTTCTGGTGCGGAATGGTCATACAGAGGCAACCACGGACCTTATGAGACTGGCCGGACTGAAAGAATGTGGTGTGTGCTGTGAGGTTATGAAAGACGATGGAACCATGATGCGTACATCACAGTTATGGGAACTGGCAAAAGAGCATGGGCTTACATTTATTACGATCCGTGATCTGCAGGATTATATAAGAATACATGAAAAACATGTAAAAGAGGAAGCAGTCGCAGATCTTCCAACGCAATACGGCGATTTTAAAATGTATGGATATATCAATGACATTACAGGAGAGCATCATCTGGCACTGGTGAAAGGTGATATAGGAGATGGGGAAGATGTGCTTTGCCGGGTACATTCGGAGTGTCTGACCGGAGATGCATTTGGATCGCTCAGATGCGACTGTGGTCTGCAGCTGCAGACAGCAATGCGCCAGGTTGAAGCAGAAGGTAGAGGAATTATTCTTTATATGAGACAGGAAGGCAGAGGAATTGGCCTGATCAATAAGATTAAAGCATATGCACTTCAGGAGCAGGGATACGATACTGTGGAGGCTAATGTGAAGTTAGGATTTGCACCGGATCTCAGAGAGTACTGGATTGGGGCACAGATACTGGCAGATCTTGGTGTGAAATCATTAAGATTATTGACAAATAATCCGGACAAAATTTATGGACTTGGCGAATTTGGGCTGAAAATCAATAAGAGAGTGCCGTTGGAGATTCCACCACAAAAGTATGACCGAAAATATATGAAGACAAAACAGGAAAAGATGGGACATATTTTCCGGGAAATAAATGTCTGAAAAACAATCAATAAAAGGAGAAAAAAATGAGACAGATTAATTTAGTAGAAGGAAAAGTAGTAGCACCAGAGGGAATGAAAGTTGGTATTGTGGCAGCGAGATTCAACGAAATCATTGTAAATAAACTATTGGGAGGGGCAGTTGACGGATTAGTAAGACACGGGGTAGAAGAAGAAAATATTACTGCGGCATGGGTACCGGGAGCATTTGAGATTCCATTGGCAGCACAAAAAATGGCGCAGTCAGGCAAATATGATGCAGTTATCTGCGTGGGAGCGGTTATTCGTGGAGATACCTCACATTATGATCTGGTGTGCAACGAGTCTGCCAAAGGAATTGCACAGGTTGAACTTGCAACAGGAATCCCGGTCTTATTCGGTGTAATCACGACTGAGAATATTGAGCAGGCTATTGCACGCGCGGGAAGCAAAGCAGGGAACAAAGGTTATGACTGTGCATTATCAGCGATTGAGATGGTCAATCTCATGAAGCAGTTCTAAATAAATATATACTGAAAACGTTTTCAAAAAAAGGCTGATTTAGTTTCAAAATCAGTCTTTTTTGTGCCAAAATATACGTGAAACAGGGAAAAATATGGATTGTATGAGAACGTTTTCAAATGTATGGATGGTAATTCAGGGACTGTTTATGTAATATGATACCAAGATCAAAAATCCAGTAGAAAGGAATGAAAAATATGGAAGCAGTTGTTCTTGAAATCATAAAAAAAGAAGCAGCAGTTCTTGCAAAGAATGGACGGATTATAAAGCTTCAGCGGTCTGACTTGTGGCCGGGTGATATAATTGAAATTTCTGAGGCAGATTTACAGAAAAACGGGAGCAACAGAATCGACAGAACCAATCATTTCTACGAAAAAATAACACATTATGCAACAGCTGCAGTACGTGCACTGGTGCCCTGCAGTGCAATCGGATATAAAAAATAAAATTAAGAAATCGAATAAAACATCTTCAGGATATAACAGACAAAATAGTTTTCCAAGATGAAAAAACAGTCTAAAAGGGATATATTTATCATACAGGATTGTGATATAATGTGCCATTGACATCAGCAGCCAGTATCTTTGGATCCCTTTTGAGGAACGTATCTGGTAGGTATCCAGTGCCAGCCGGGTCTTACATTGTCTGAAAAAGACCTCAATCGGCCATCTGCACACATAGCAGGAAAGGATCTTCAGCGTTGATAATGCCACGTTTGTGCTGATAAAAGCCCGCAGTGCTTTGGGATTTCCAAATGCCTTTTCAGGATAACTTAAAAGAACAACCGCATTTTCGATACCATTCAGGTTTTCTTCATACCGGTACACATAATATTTTCGGTTTTTGACTGTCACAAGGTCAAATCCCTTCTCTGTTACCGATAATTCAGCAGCAAGTTCGCTGAGCTTCTTTTTCATTCCTGACGGGTACAGCAGGCGGTTTGTTTTTAAAGCTCCAATGGTATGGAACCTCTTCTGTACAAATGTGTTAATTAATTTTTCAGAAACATACCAGCAGCCACAAAGGAGATACGCATCTTCAATTGGATGCAGAGCCTGTGACGAAGGCTTTGTCTTTGAAGCTATGGTATCATCCACAATACAGAAAACAGGCTTTCCGGTGCGCTGTGCTTCTGAATAAATAATTTCAACTACGGAGGATTTTAAAGTATTTTCAAGTAAGGTATCATCCTATTTCCCGGAATTGAGGAAATGTGCGATGGTAGTTCTGTGACAGGAACTGTTTTGTGCAAAGTCGGTAGTCTTTCCATGGTAACCCGAGATAAAGATACTGCTCAGGATACTCATGAGATGACCGATCACTCTGTTCGAAAAAGATTTGCATAAACTTAATTTCTTAAACTGGTTGTATAAGAATATAGAATGATGTATAGTATTTGCGAGAGGCACCTTCTTTCGTAAATGTTGCAATGTTTATTTCGTCACTTTCATTATACAACACGAACGATTTAAGGTGTCTTTCTTTTTATGCAAAATCACGAACTTGCTCATTTATAGCATAAAAATTAAATAAGATATTGTATTTTGAAGAGAATTCTATTATTATGTTTATGTGAATTTAAAATGTGAATAAAATAATGCCTCAGATGTATTTGTATAGACACGAAAAGAGATATTTTTCGGTCTTTATAAGTGTAGCTGAGGCATTTTCTTTTATAAAACTAGGGGGAAACAATCAAATGAAGAAAAAATATCATGAAATATCACTTGCAAAAAAATTCTCTTTTACAAGTATAATTATTATATTTTTTACAATTTTATCATTAACGATTTTGATTCGCGTAATATATGAAAAATCGGTTTTGAATATTACAAGCGAAAGTTATAAAGAAAAATTTCAAATCATATCGGATAATAGCCAAAATGTTTTGGAAAATGCAGAGAAAATAGCGAAAGCTTTATTAACAGATGATGCGATTCAGAATTGGTTTTTGCTGGATTCAGAAGAGAATGCAGATCAGATAAAATACAAAATGCAAGTAGAAAGACGGTTGGACTATCTGGATGCTTTGTATTCAGATAAAGAATATAGCAGTATTTCGCTGTTTGATTCATATGGACATATTGTGAATTCTAACAGTATTCGTTCAGAGTCGCAAAAATATGAAAAATTTTTCTCTTTGGTTAAAGAGAATTATAATGTTAAATGGATTGATTTGTATAACCAGTGTATTGAAGGATATGAAAAAAAAGGGATTGGATACATAAGATATTACAGGGACTACGATACAGGTATTATAAAAGGGTATTTGATGATAGAATATCAGTCTCCGTTACTGATAAACAATTTTACCCATATTAAAAACGGAGAGCAAGGTAAATATATAATTGCGGATTTGGAAGGAAATACAAAGATTGAAAATGATAAAGATATATTTGAAAATATCGGTGATAAAGATTATTTTAAATGGGCAATTACAAATCAAAAAGGTGGAAAAGTATTTAATATAGATGAGGAGCGGTATCTTGTTACGACTTCAGAGATCCCTACCCTAAATTGGATAATGCTTGGCTTGACACCGGTCAGAGAATTAACCCGTGCAGGTAGAAATATTATACAAATCATATATATGGTCGGAATTATCGCAGTGTTGTTAAACATCATTTTTAGTCTGAGAGTTGCTTACAGTGTAACAAAACCATTAACAGAGCTGACTCGCACTATGTCGAGCTTTGGAAAAGGAAATCTGTCTGTAAAAGTACCAGTTTTGTATATGGATGAGATTGGTACTTTATCAGAGGCATTTAATAAAATGGCAGAAAAAATCCGACAATTGATAGAGCAGGTTTATCAGGAACAAAAGGCCAAAAGAAAACTTGAGTTGGCTGCATTACAGGCACAGATTAATCCACACTTTCTTTATAATACATTAAATAGTGTAAGCTCACTAATTCAAATGGAATGTCTGGATGATGCATTTGTAATGATACAGTCTATTGGCACTTTTTATAGAACGTCATTAAGCGATGGCAAAACCTTGATATCCATACAACAGGAAATGATTAATATTGAAAATTATATAAAAATACAAGAGTTCCGCTATGGTAATAAAATTATTTATAAAACTGATATAGAAGAAGAAATTCTGAAAGAATGGATTGTAAAATTAACATTGCAGCCATTAGTGGAAAATGCAATTTATCATGGCGTAAAAGAAAAACGTGGACAGGGTATCATTGAAATAAAAGGGTGGAAAGAAAATAATAAAGTATATATCACAGTATCAGATAATGGAACAGGTATTCCCAAAGAAAAACTAATAGATCTGTTTAGTATGGATACAAGAGAAAAAGAATCAGCATTTGGACTGTTTAATATTCAGCAAAGACTGCAGATTTATTTTGGAAAAGAATATGGACTTCATTTAGAAAGTAAGGAAGGACAGGGTACGATAGCAACAGTATGTTTGCCTGTAGGATTTAAGAAGGAGATTGAAAAAAATGAAAGCATTTCTGGTTGATGATGAGTTTCTCCAAAGAAAACTAGTTAAAAAATCTGTTGATTGGCAGAGTATCGGTATAGAACTCTGTGGAGAAGCAGAGGATGGAGAAGAAGCACTGGAAAAGATATTTATGCTGAAACCGGATATATTGATTATGGATATCAATATTCCTTATGTGAATGGTATTGAAGTGTCAAAAAAGGTAAAGAAAGTATTTCCGGAAACACAAGTGATTATTCTGAGTGCATATGGAGAATTTGAATATGCAAAAGAAGCGTTATCCTTTGGAGCATTAAGTTTCGTTCTGAAACCACTTAATCCGAAAGAACTGACCAGTGAGTTAATGAAATGTAAAGAAAAGATTCAAAAAATTCAACAACAGAAGCTCTCAGTAAAAAAAATGCAGGAAGCGATTACCCAGAATCAGAAAGAAAAAATCTTATTGGAACAGATTTCGGGAATAAATATATATGAAGACTCAAATGAAATATGGAATCAGTTGGGCATCTCTACAAAAAAACAAATTGTGGTACTCATTGCCAGATTTCAAGGGGGAAATAATGATAAAAGAGTCTTTGAAATAGAAGAAATGATACAGGATTATTATCCGGAATATGAAATGATAATAATAAATCAAAGGTATACGTTTGTTTTGTTTGGAGAAGCAGATATGGCTTATAAAACTCAAATGCTCTGCACTTACTTACAAGAGGTGATGAACAAAAACAGAACGTGGAATGGTGGTATCAGCAGAGTTCATGATAACATTAGAGACCTGAAAAGTGCATATCGTGAGGCATACTCAGCAGCGCAGAAGGGAAAGAAAGATAATCGTCTGTTAATATATGAGCCCGTAGATATTGTGGAGATGCTGCAAACATTAGATTATGATCCATCTGTGTTTCTGTACTATCTCAGAAAAAATGAACATGAAATGTTATATAAAGAAATAGAAATAATGTTTGATCAAATGGAAGAAAAGAACAGTAGTCTTTATGTAGTACATTATGTGGTAATGGATCTTTTTATACATATTTCTTTTTTTATGTCGGAGGCAGGAGTTGATTTCTCATGTGTAATAAAAAAGGAACAGCAGGAATTGACAAGTTTGCAGAATAATGGAAGTATCAAAGAAATTAAAAAGACATTGTTGGACATTCTTGAAAAATGTTTTGGATGTATGAAAACCAGAAAGATTCCGGTGACACAAAGAAAAGTTCAAGATGCAATAGATTTTATAGATGACAATTTTTATAAGAAAGATATGAGTTTGAATATGGTAGCTGGTGAAATCGGAGCAAATGCCAGTTATCTGAGCAGTATTTTTAAGAAAGAAAAAGGTTGTTCTTTAAGTAGATACCTTACTCAGGTACGCCTGGAACAGGCAAAGAAATATTTGATCGAATATCCAGATAAGACACTTATAGATATTTCTGAGTCGGTAGGATATAGTGATGTATATTATTTTAGTAAAAACTTTAAAAAGTACTATGGGATTTCTCCTTCAAAATATATGGAAGAAAGAAAAAACTAAATATCTAAAATTTTTCCCACGCATCTAAAAATAGTACATTCACGAATTGCCATAAAAATGATAATCTTACCTCATCAAAAAACAGGAGGGGAAAGGAAATGGCAGAAAAAGAAATTCCATTTAGACAGATCCATCTGGATTTCCATACCAGCGAGGCTATTCAGGGAGTGTGTTCTGAATTTGATGCAGAAGAATTTGCACAGACGCTGGAAGATGCACATGTCAATTCCATTACATTGTTTTCCTGCGGACATCATGGGAATTTGTATTATGATTCAAAAATATTTCCGGAAATGGTACATCCGGGATTGGCACACAGAGATCTCTTACGAGAACAGTCAGAAGCATGCAGAAGACACGGGATTCAGGTAAATCTGTATACAACCATACGTTGGAATAAGCGTATTGCAGATATGCATCCAGAGTGGATTTGCATCGATGAAAATGGTGCATTGCAGGATTACAAAGGAAAAGGATATTTTGAGGCGGGATTTTATAAAAATCTTTGTGTGAATACTCCGTACAGAGATTTTCTGAAAAAACAGTTCGGTGAAGTACTTGAAACGATTCCGGGAGACGGAGTCTGGTATGATGCCGCATTTATGAATGAGTGCTGCTGTCCATCTTGTCAGAAGCTTATGAGAGAGCAGGGATTAAACCCGGCAAAAAAAGAGGACAGGCAGGAATTTGCAAGATGGACTTATTATGACATGGTGAGAGACCTTACTGCATTTGCTAAAAAGTATAATCCGGATTTTCATGTATGTTATAATAAAGGACATTTGGGATATCTGGATAAACCAGTTAAAGAAGACTATTCTTATTTCTCTTTTGAATCACTTCCAGGTGTAGAGTGGGGATATCTTGATTTTCCGGTTTCTGCAAAATACATGAGAAATTTTGGAAAAGAATGTCTGGGACTTACAAGTCGATTCCATACCGAATGGGGAGATTTTCATGCTTTTCGTAATGAGGCGGCGATGGAGTATGAAGTGTTCTCTATGTTGGCACATGGATGCAAGTGCACAATTGGAGACCAGATGGACTACTGGGGAAAATTAAATACAGATATGTATAAGCAAATCGGAAGAGTATACAAATCTGTAGAAGAAAAAGAACCCTGGTGTGAAAATGCAAAACCGATTTCAGAAATTGGTGTATTTACTGCTGAAGAGTTTTATGCAACAGGTGTTGCAGGTCACATTCCAGGAGCGTCAGAAGGTGTAGCCAGATTGTTAATGGAATTAGGATATCAGTTTGATTTCATTGACAGTACGCTTGATTTTGACAAATACAGACTCTTAATACTTCCGGATGTAATCCCAGTAGATGAAGAATTAAGAGATAAATTAAGTACTTATCTGAAAAAAGGCGGCAAGCTTTTAGTGAGTTATCAGTCTGGCCTTGACAGAGCGCATCAGAAGTTTATGATTCCGGAACTTGCTGTTGTTTATAAGGGAGAGGCACCTTATAGTCCGGACTTCATCTGGCCAAAAGAACATTTATCTAAAGATTTAGCAGATGCTGAGCATGTTATGTATGATAAAGGTACTCTAGTAGAAGCCACAGATGAAGCAGTATTTGTACAGAAGGTAATTCCTCCGGTTTTCAATCGTACATATGAGCATTTTTGTTCTCATTTACACTCACCGTCAGGAAGAAAAGAAGCTTATCCGGGAATTGTTGAAACAGAAAATACAGCTTATTTTATTCATCCTATTTTTACGACTTATCAGAACTGGGCACCGGCATGGTTTAAGAAACTGTTTCGAAATGAGTTGGAGAGACTCCTTCCAGATCCAATCATACAGCATGATGGGCCATCAACTACGCAGGTCACAGTGCTTGAACAGAATCAGGAGAACAGAAAAATTGTTCATGTATTACATTATGTGCCAGTGAAAAAATGTAAGAACCTGGAGATCGTAGAAGATGTAATTCCATTGTACAATCTTAAAATTACGATGAATGAGGAACGTAAGGTCAGAGACATATATACAGTACCTGACAGACAGAAGATTGTCTATGAACAAAATGGAAGCGAACTTGACTTTACTGTAAAAGAAGTCAATGGACATCAAATGATTGCAATCTGTTATGAAAACTAAATTATAATGATTATCGGGAGGTATTTTATGAAAGGAAGAAAAGTTTTAGGAATCGTTTTAGCAGCAACGATGGCATTAACATCTGTTTCACCTGTACTTGCAGCAGATAAAGTAAAGATCAGTTTTATGAGCCGTGATAGTGGAGATACTCCAATGGCAAAAGTCTATGAGGATCAGATTGCAGCTTTTATGGAGGAAAATCCAGATATTGAGGTACAGAATGACTCAATTTATGAAGAATCTGCTTATAATAACAAGCTAAAAGTTGCTCTGTCTACAGGTGAAACTCCAAATATCTTCTATTATCCGGCTATTGCAGGATTAAAAGAATGGGCTCAGAATGGAGTACTTCTTGATCTTACAGAATCTCTTAATGCGGATGAAGACTGGAAGAACACTTTCCTGGATGGAGCATTGGATACATATGATCTGAGTGCATATGGAGCTGATGGAATTTATGCACTTCCAAATGAACTCAATGTAGATGCAATCTTTTATAATAAAGCTCTGTTTGAAAAAGCCGGAATTGAAAAAGTGCCAGAAACCATGGACGAGTTATATGATGCAATTGATAAACTGAATGCAGCAGGAATCACTCCATTTGGTGTGGGTGGTAAAAACACATGGGTAATGGGTCATATTTTTAACAACATTCTTGCAAAAAGAATTGGCCATGACGGAATTGTAAAACTCGGCATCGGCGAAAAGAAATGGACAGATGATGATGTGGTAGAATGCCTGCAGATTACAAAAGACCTGAAAGAAAAGGGTGCTTTTGCCGAGGGCTTTGAAGGAATGGACTATAATACACAGATGAATCAGTTCCTGACAGGAGAAGTAGCTATGATTTCTCACAGCAGTCCTATCATACCAGAAATGTTTAATTCTGAGTCGGAGATCCTGGATGATATTTCATTCTTTGCATTCCCATATTTTGAAGACAAACCAGAATTTAAAGATACACATGTTGTATATACTTCTGGATGGATGCTTTCCGGAACTATGTCTGATGAAGAAAAAGAAGCTACTTTAAAACTGATTAAGTATATGACATCAAAAGATTCTATTCAGGAACGAATGGATGCAGCAATGCGAGTAGCTCCTTATAAAGATATTACAGCACCGGACAGTGCTCCGCAGATCTTTAAAGATATGGTTGAATATACCGGAACGATAAGCGATTCAGTTGGAGAGTATTTTGATTATGACACATGCTCTACGCTGGTAGATACTTCACGAAACGGAATTTTGAACATGATGTTGTCTGATTCAGCTGAAGATACAGCACAGACTATTCAGGCAGATATTGATGCAAACCGTCCAGAAAGCTAAACTATGAAGCAAAAGGAAGGGACATAACGCACCCTTCCTTTTGTTTACTCAAAACAGGAATGAGGAGGGTGTTTATGGAGAAAATCAGAAGAAATAAAAAAGTGATCGCGGCATTTTTAATACCGGCGATTCTGATATATCTTTGTTTTGAATTGATTCCAGTAATTATGTCAATTTATTTTTCTTTTAATGATTGGCCTGGGATTCAGGCTGTAGCACTTAAATTTGTAGGTTTGAAAAATTACAGGAATATTTTTCATAATGCAGTTTTTCTTAAATCATTACAAAATGTTCTGATATACGTAGTAATCAGTGTGATTCTTCAGGTGCCGTTAGGATTTGGGCTGGGTCTTTTGATCCATCATTTTAAGAGAGGACAGAGATTTTTTAAAGCAGCCTTTTTCATACCTATGATCTTATCAGTAACAGCAGTTGCATTATTATGGAATTTTATTTATTTTCCAACTGAAAAGGGAATCCTTAATAGTTTGCTTATTAAAATTGGTCTTGCAAATTGTATGCAGCAATGGCTTGTAAATCCAAAAACATCACTGATGTGCTTGATTATAGTAAGTACATGGACAAGTGTTGGTTATTATATGATCATCTGTCTGGCGGGACTTACCTCGATTCCAAACTCAGTTTTGGAAGCTGGTGAGCTCGACGGTGCCACAGGATGGAAAAAAATCTGGAATATTTATATACCAATGTTATGGGAACCATTAAAAATGTCTACCATTATGGTAATAACAGGTGTACTTAAAATCTTTGATACTGTATATATTCTTACACCAACAGGTGGAACAAATAACTGTACGATTGTTCCTGCACTTCTGATGTACAACGAAGCATATCGATATGGACACTATGGAACCGGAAGTGCTATTGCAACTGTGATTTTTGTACTGAGTGCTGCAGTTTCTATTCTTAGTCTGACACTAATGAATAAAAAAGAATCTATAGAATATTAAGGGGGGAAAGAAATGAAATCAAAAAAACGTTCCGCAAGACAGTATATATGTTTTGTAATTTTCGTGATTGTGGCATTGATTAATATATATCCGCTGGTATTCTCAATTTTTTGTTCATTTAAAGGTAATCTGGAAATTTTTTCATCATTTACTTCACTGCCGAAAAGATTGAGATTTGAGAATTATATAACAGCATGGAAGGTTGGAAACATTGGCAGATATTTTCTTAACACAATTATTCTTTCAGTAGGAACTCTGGTAATTGCCGGACTTTTTGGTGCAATGGCATCATATGTTCTAGCAAAATTCAGATTTCGTGGAAAGTCAAAAATATATCTGTTATTTATATCGGGAATGATGATTCCTATTCAGGCAGTATTGATTCCATTGTCATACATATTTGGAAAATTAGGGATAATGAATAATTATCCAGTGTTGATACTGTTATATTCGGCTTTTTGTTTTCCAATGACGGTTCTGGTTTTGACTGGATTTATGAATGGAATTCCTACAGAACTGGAAGAAGCAATGGTTATAGATGGGGCAAGTATTTTTCAAGTATTTTTTAAGATGATATTGCCGTTATCCGTACCTGGAATTGTAAGCGTTTCAATTTTTAACTTTATTCAGGTCTGGAATAATCTTCTGTTTCCGCTTATTTTTATATCAGATAAAAATAAAGGAACAATTTCGATGGGATTACTTGCATTCTTTGGAGAATATAGCACCGATTACAGCTCTAGCATGGCAGGAATATGCCTTACTACAATACCAGTGATTATTGCATATGTATTTTTCCAGGAAAAAATAGAAAATGGTTTGATGAGTGGAGCTATAAAGGGCTGATATTTTTCGGGGTCTCAGATATAAAGAGATATAAGGAAAGGCTGATGCATAAGTGGTAATAGAAATCACCACTGCATCAGCTTTTTGAGTGTTCAGTTTTTTCAGAAAATAGATAAAAAAAATAATTCTAAAAGATATGTATTTATAATGCAATAATATGATACAATTGGTAAAGAATATTAAGAACTAAGGAAAAACCATGTATGCTAAATAAAAAAGATTTTCTAAAATATGCATCAAAACTAGCCTTTCCGATCATGCTCCAAAACCTGATCGGAACACTGGTAAACATTGCCGATACGGTTATGCTTGGATACGTAAGCCAGACTGCCATGTCGGCTTCATCTCTTGCGAATCAGTATACTTTTATTCTTTTCTGTTTATATTATGGTATGGCCGCGGGTACATCGGTCTTATGTTCCCAGTACTGGGGAAAAGGTGATAAAAAGACAGTAGAAAGGATTCTCGGCCTGGCGGAACGAATCTCGCTGATCATTTCTCTTGTATTTTTCGTGATTTCTTTCACAATGCCAACTACGATCATGAAGGTCTTTACAAACAGTCCTGATACGATTGCTGCCGGCAGTGAATATCTGAAAGTGATCTCATTTTCATTTATGTTTATGGGATTCTCTCAGATTTTTATGAGTGCTCTTCGAAGCATCGGAAAAATAATGCTGCCTTCGATCACGTACATTGTTTCGCTTGGCGTCAATGTACTTTGTAATGCCACCTTTATCTTTGGGCTGTTTGGACTTCCAAAGCTTGGCGTCACCGGTGTTGCACTTGGTACTGTTATTGCCAGAATCACAGAAGTACTGATCTGCCTCATCTACTCATTAAGAAGTTCTGATGTCAGATTCCGGATCAAATACTTCTTTGCAAAAGCAGGTATTCTGTTCCAGGATTTTATGAAAATTGCCACTCCGGCTATCGTGAATGATGTTGTCTGGAGTTTTGCTACATCAGCATTCGCAGCAATCCTCGGTCATATTGGTGATGATATGGTTGCTGCAAATGCGGTTGCTGTCATGGTGGTAAATATTGGTGCAATCGCCTGTCGTGGTTTTGCCAATGCTACTACCATCATTGTCAGCCAGGAACTGGGTAAAGATAACATTGATGCAGCCAGAGAATATGGCAAACGCATGCTCAGAATAACAATGATTGTAAGTCTGATCGGATGTGTCATCATTCTGGCACTGCGCCCTTTGATACTGGATTTCTATCGGGATAAATTGACGGAGACTGCCATTTATTATCTTGGTATTTTTATATTTATGACAACCTGGCGTCTTGTGGGAGAAGGTATTAACACCTGTCTTATATGCGGCTGCTTCAGAGGTGGTGGTGATTCCAGGTTTGGAATGATCATAGACTCTATATTTATGTGGCTTGTTGCAGTTCCTCTCACCTTCCTTGCAGCATATGTTTTAAAACTGCCGCCTGTCTGGGTATATTTTGTAATGACTCTGGATGAGTTCGAAAAAATGCCTGTGGTATTCATTCACTATTTCAGAGGTAAATGGCTTACAAATATTACCAGAGATTTTGACTGATCATGGGGCTGTCTGGAATCTTCAGAATTTGCTTATGAAGAACAACTTGAAGGCACCGAGGGTATGTGTAATCAGAGGAGAATTATAAAATGATGAATTGTATTATAGTTGGACTGGGAGGATTTCTTGGAGCTGTAGCTCGTTATCTGATAGGATTGATTCCGATAAACCCACAAAATGGCTTTCCGGTAAAGACATTATTAATTAATATTGCCGGAGCATTTGTGATAGGACTTGTTGTAGCGTTTGGTGCGAAGAAAGACTGGAATCCGCAATTGATTTTATTTTTGAAGGTTGGTATTTGCGGAGGATTTACGACATTTTCTTCTTTTGCCCTGGAAACGAATCAGCTAATGGAACGAGGCGCAGGCTGGTGGGCAATGTTCTATGTTGCATTGAGTGTAATAGGAGCATTGGCGGCAGTATATGCAGCACAGTATGCAGTCGTAAGATAAGATTCAGAGGGAATTCCGATACATCTCCTGGAAAAAGAAAAATCCGAAAAAACAGAGTCATTTCTGTCTTTTCGGATTTTTTGTCGTTTTTTATGCCATAATTATTATGCTCGTTCTGCTGCTTTTTTTGTCTCTGGTTTTTCCAGAAGTTTTTTAATACCCTGGATTGCTACCAGTACACCTAGTATTAACAGAAGTATTGCAAATATCAGCTGTAAAGAATTTCCAAGATCCAGACCGGTTGTTACAAATGCTTTGGAAAGTTTCACAATTGTCATGCCAAGTGCTGTGAAGGTAACTGCCATCATGAATACCATTGGAATCCAGAGCATACAGCCCTGACGTTTTGTCTTCTTTAAAAATACTGCACAGGCTACAAGGGCAAGTACTGATAACAGCTGGTTTGCAGAACCAAACAATGGCCATATTTCCGCGTAGCCCACTCTTGTAAGCAGATAGGCCAGTACAAGTGTAATGATTGTTGCAAAATATTTATTAGTCATTACCTTTAAAAATGGGTTCATGTTTTCCTCATCCGTATCAGAATCAAGGAAAAATTCCTGGAATGAAAGTCGTCCGACTCTGGCTACAGAGTCAAGAGATGTCAGTGCAAATGCAGATACAGCAAGGTTGATCAATGTAAATACCAGTGAATGGGGCAAACCGATCACAGAAAGGAAATTTGCAATCGCACCTGCAAAAATCTGAGGCTGGGTTGTCAGCCCCTGGGCTGCTGCCTCGCCATCTGCAAAAGATGCTACGGCAATCAATGCGATAATGGCAAGCATACTCTCCATCAGCATTGCACCAAATGAAACAGGGAGCATATTTTTTTCATTTTTAATCTGTTTGGATGCGGTACCTGAGGATACCAGGGAATGGAAGCCTGAAACCGCACCACAGGCGATGGTTACGAATAAGATCGGAAACATATATTGTCCGTCAACATTAAAGCTTGTAAAAGCTTTAAGATTACAGGAAGGGTTAGCTGCAAATACACCAATTACCGCACCAACGATCATAAAAATAAGCAGATAACTGTTCAGATAATCACGCGGCTGAAGTAATGCCCATACAGGTGTAACACTGGCTATCAGAATGTATGCAAATATAATAAGGTGCCAGGTTTCAAGACTTATGTATATCGGGAATTTAAGTCCCAGTGCAATTGCTGCTACAAGTAATACAATTGCAAAAATCGTATTGACCCATTTATTGAATTTTGTGTATTTCAGGAAAAATCCAAGTCCAACAGCTTCCACTATGAATAACATGGAAGTAGTTGCGACAGCTCCGTTTGCTACTACCTTTGTAACCTCTCCTGTGGTACCTGTGGCAAAACCATTAAAGGTCCCTGCTACTACATCTGCAAATGCTGCAACAACCAGAATACAGAATAACCAACAGAATAAAAGGAATAATTTTTTTCCTAGTTTTCCTATATATGCCTCGATGATATATCCGATTGTACGTCCTTTATTCTTTACAGATGCATACATGGAAGCAAAATCCTGAACAGCACCAAAGAATACACCGCCGATCAGAATCCACAGCATAACCGGAAGCCAGCCAAAAATTGCAGCCTGGATAGGTCCGTTGATCGGGCCTGCGCCTGCGATGGATGCAAACTGATGTCCAAATACCACATTGGTATCTGCCGGTACATAATCAACTCCGTCTTCCATCTCATATGCCGGAGTTTTTGCTTTTGGATCAATTCCCCATTTGTTCTGCAGGTAGCGGCCGTACAGAAGGTATGCACCGCCCAGAACTACAATGGCGATTACCATCATCATAATTCCACTCATAATCTTTCTCCTCGTCTTTCTTTGATATAAATATATATTAAAAACGCCTCTGTTATCCAATGGATAACAAAGGCGGAATTTCCGTGGTACTCAGGTTATCTTTTATGGCTTGACCTGTTCAATGCATTTTTCTTTAGTGATTATCTAATGTTTTACTACTTTTTCTATAAAATTTCAAGAAGTATTTTGTATGTGTGTTATATTTTTTTATTTTTCCGGACAGGTTGGTGTGGTATTATTATTCTTGAAGTATAAATCGATTCTTGACGGATTCATTATGTAAAGGAGCAAAAAATGACTATCAGAAAAGCAGAAGAAAAAGATATTCCGAGAATTACAGAACTGTTAGAACAGGTGCTGCAGATCCATGCAGACATAAGACCTGACATTTTTATTCCTGGCACGACAAAATATACGGTAGACGAGTTGACAGAGCTTTTGAAAAATGAAGAAAAACCGATATATGTTGCAGTGAACGAAGCGGATATCTGTGTAGGATATGCCTTCTGTCAACTGCAGGAACAGCCTTTTTCCAACAATATGGTGCCGTTTAAATCCCTTTTTATAGATGATCTGTGTGTTGATCAGCAGGCACGAGGACAGCATATAGGAGAAAGTCTGTTTGAATATGTAAAAAGTGAAGCAAAGTTCATGGGCTGCTATGAGGTGACGTTGAACGTATGGACAGGAAATACTTCGGCAGAAAGATTCTATGAAAAAATGGGAATGAAGACGAAAGAAAGACAGATGGAATATATCTTATGATACTGACACATTTCTTTTTGTTAAACACCTGCGAAGGAGAAAAGAATCTTGACAAAAAAATGAGTAGAAGTATATAATATAAACAGATTATACATTTACGCGAAGGAGCAATGTTGCTATAACATTGCTCCTTTTTGTTTTGAGGAGGGATAATATGGAACAGCTAAATGAAATTGTTACCAAAATCGACAATTTTGTATGGGGACCAGTGATGTTGATTCTTCTGGTTGGAACAGGTGTGTTTCTTACCGTTCGTACAAGATTTTTGACATGGAAGAATCTGGGATATGCGCTTAAGAGTACGCTTAGTAAAGAAGCTCGTACTAAAAGTCGTGGTGAAGGAGATGTTTCCCCTTTTTCTGCACTTACTACAGCGTTGGCTGCAACAATTGGTACAGGAAATATCGTTGGTGTTGCGACCGCAATGGTATCTGGTGGACCAGGAGCACTGGTATGGATGTGGATCTCAGCAGCATTTGGACTTACTTCAAAATTCAGCGAGTGTATGCTTGCAATCAAATATCGTGAGGTAAATGCCAAAGGCGAGATGAGTGGCGGACCGATGTACACCATGAAAAAAGGTCTGAAAAATAAGACTTTTGGTTCTGTTCTGGCATGGCTTTTTGCACTGTTTGCAGTGATTGCATCCTTTGGTATAGGTAACATGACACAGGGAAATTCAATTGCAGGTGCGCTTCATACTACTTTTGGCGTGCCAACAGGGATTACGGGCATTGTGATTACAGTGGTTTCTCTGCTGATCATTGTTGGAGGAATCAAATCTATTTCAAAAGTGTCTTCCGTAGTCGTTCCGGCAATGGCAATCTTTTATGTAATCTGTGGTATTATTGTTATTATTGGAAATATCTCAAATCTGCCGGCGGGTATTGCCATGATCTTTAAGATGGCATTTTCTGTAAAAGCGGTTGGCGGTGGACTTTGTGGATCAATTGTGGCCTCTATGATGAGTGCGATGCGATTTGGAGTTGCGCGAGGTGTCTTTTCTAATGAAGCAGGTATGGGTTCGGCTGCAATCACTGCGGCAGCAGCTACTACAGATAATCCGGTTCGTCAGGGTTATATAAATATGACAGGTACTTTCTGGGATACCATTGTTGTCTGTACGATCACAGGACTTGCGATAGCATCATCCGGAGTACTTGGAATGACAAATGCGGCAGGAGAGATGCTGACGGGTTCAGATATCACGATTGCAGCATTTGAAACAATCCTTGGTTCCGCAGGTGGATGGCTGGTAACAATTGGCATTACTTTATTTGCGTTTTCCACGATTCTTGGATGGGAGTATCATGGAGAGAAAGCATTTGAGTATCTTCTTGGAACACACAAATACAACATGATCTATCGAGTAGTATTTTCGCTTGTGGTATACTTTGGATGTACACAGACACTGAGTCTGGTATGGAATTTCTCAGATATTGCAAATGCACTTATGGCGATTCCGAACCTTATCTGTATGTTGCTCCTGAGTGGTGAGATTGCAAAGGATATCAAGGAATTTCAGTCTGAGATCAAAAAATAGATGCATGCATATATGATTTTGATATTCTTTTTTGTTGACGATTATATGTATCAGATAGTATAATATCTACGCTGTAGAAACAGCCGACAGTTCATTTGTACCTTCCTGTCGCAAAACAAAACCAGGGCTGACCAAGAAGATTTCAGGCTCTGCGTGCAAAAGTACGCGGAGCCTTTTTTAATGGATTTTATTATGTTTTTCAGTTGGCACTTGGCTAAAAGGTACATCCATTTCACTTACAGGAGAATTGAAACATGTATTATTTAAAGACAGAAGCCAGTTTTGATGCAGCACATTTTCTCTGGAAATACGAGGGAAAGTGCAGAAATATCCATGGACATCGTTGGAATGTTGCTGTGGAGATCAAAAGCCAGGTGTTAAAGCAAGAAGGACAGACACGGGGAATGATAGTGGATTTTGGTGATCTGAAAAAAGATCTGAAAGAGCTTTGTGATTTTTTTGATCACAGTCTGATCTATGAGAAGGGGTCTTTGAGAACAGAAACAGTTACTGCACTTTTGAATGAGAGTTTTCATCTGGAAGAAGTTTTATTTCGCCCCACTGCGGAAAATTTTGCTTATTATTTTTATAAAAAATTAATAGATCTGGGATACGGGGTTCACCGTGTCACAGTATACGAAACACCGAATAATTGTGCAGTTTATGAGGAAGAATAGATGAAGGTTGTAGAAAAATTTACCAGTATTAACGGGGAAGGAACACGTGCGGGAGAACTGGCCGTTTTTGTTCGCTTTAAAGGATGTAATCTTCGATGTAGTTATTGTGATACCATGTGGGCCAATGAAGCCGATTGTTCTTATGAAGAGGAAACGCCGGAAGAGATTACAAATTATGTTCTTGCAGCAGGAATCCGAAATGTGACACTTACAGGTGGAGAACCGTTGCTTCAAAAAGATATCAGGGAGTTAATACATCTTCTCCTACAAGCCGGACTGAGAGTTGAAATTGAGACAAATGGTGCAGTAAGGCTGTCTGAGTTTTGTGAGGAACGTCCGATATTTACGATGGATTACAAACTGCCCTCAAGTGGCTGTGAGGAACATATGATAGCAGAAAATATGGAATTGCTTGAAATAAATGATACTGTAAAATTTGTGTGTGGCAGCCAGGAGGATCTGGTGAAAGCACTGGAGGTGATTCAGACATATGATCTGACAAGTCGGTGTCATGTTTATTTCAGTCCTGTTTTTGGCTCTATAGAACCGGTACAGATGGTGGAATTTATGCTGGAACATCAGTTGAATGATGTGCGGCTGCAGATACAGATGCATAAAGTGATCTGGGACCCCAACGAGCGGGGAGTATAAATAATTGGTGAGGTGATTAAGATGAAAGCATTAGTTCTTTTTAGTGGAGGAATTGATTCAACAACAGCGTTAGGACTGGCAATTAAAAAATATGGGAAAGATCAGGTGACGGCTCTTTCTGTCTCTTATGGACAGAAACATGATAAGGAAATTAAGGCAGCAACAGCGGTCGCGGAATATTATGGTGTAGAGCATCTGTTCCTGGATTTGAGTAAGATATTTCAATATAGCAATTGTTCTCTGCTTCAGCAGTCTACGGAAGAAATTCCCGAGGAGAGTTATGCTGAGCAGATTTCAAAAATAAATGGTGATAAGCCGGTAAGCACTTATGTTCCATTCAGGAATGGATTATTTCTTTCTTCTGCGGCCAGTATTGCACTGAGCAAAGAATGTGAAGTGATTTATTATGGAGCACACGCAGATGATTCTGCTGGGTTTGCCTATCCGGACTGCTCACCGGTATTTAACAATGCTATGAATGAGGCAATCTGGGAAGGTTCCGGACATCAGCTTAAGATAGAAGCACCGTTTGTCAATATGTCAAAGGCTGAAGTGGTACGGATTGGATTAGAACTGAAAGTTCCTTATGAATTGACCTGGTCCTGTTATGAAGGTGGAGAGAAGCCGTGTGGAAAATGTGGAACATGTATTGACCGTGCGGCTGCCTTTCAGGCGAACAATGTGGAAGATCCGGCATTAAGATAGAAAGGAAAACGAGTGATGAGAGAGAAAGAAAACTTAACATTATTAGGAAACCAGCATACGGAATATTGTATGGATTATGATCCGTCTGTATTAGAGGCATTTCAGAATAAACATCCGGGAAATGATTATTTTGTCAAATTCAACTGTCCGGAATTTACAAGTCTGTGTCCGATTACAGGACAGCCGGATTTTGCAACAATCATAATTTCTTATGTTCCGGATGAACGTCTTGTGGAGAGTAAATCCCTGAAATTGTATCTGTTCTCATTTCGGAACCATGGAGATTTTCATGAAGATGTGATCAATATAATCATGAAAGATTTGATCCAGCTTCTTGAGCCTAAATATATTGAAGTCTGGGGAAAATTCCTTCCGCGTGGAGGGTTGTCTATCGATCCATACTGCAATTATGGAGAGCCTGGCACCAAGTGGGAACAGGTTGCATGGAATCGTATGAGTAATCATGATATGTTTCCGGAGAAGGTTGACAATCGGTAATATATTCATAAATAAGAATGATAATAATTCTAAAAATAATCACCTTCAGGATATAATAAAACAAATTATAGCCTGAAGGTGATTTTTATGGCAAAATACAAAAAGAAACCGGAGAATTAAAAATATGGATTTTCTGTAAAAATTGAGGAAACTTTTACATAGGACAAGACAAAATGAAAGCGAGAAATATGATGAAAAAGCAAGCGTATTACCATCTGCCGGGATTATTTGAGTTTTATGAATTATATCGAATCTTTCTGCCTTTGTTTCGGGAGCACAGAGAGTATTTTTATGACTGGTGCGAAATTGGTTCAATATACGGAGCTCCATCAGATTGTATATGGGGTGGTGGTCGAACTTCCTTAGGAGAGGCGGATTCACGGAAAGTACTGGCACTGATGCAGGAATATAAGATATCAGCCCGGCTGACATTCAGTAATTCACTTCTTCGAGAAGAACACTTACAGGATCAAAAATGTAATGCACTTTGTGCATTATTCGAAGAAAATAAGGGAGTGCAAAATGGAGTGATCATTCATTCAGATCTACTGCTGGATTATCTGCAAAAAAAGTATCCGGGACTCTATCTGGTTTCTTCGACCACAAAGGTGCTGACGAATTTCAGAGAATTTCTGGAGGAAACAGACAGAGAAGAATTCTGTTATGTAGTGCCGGATTTTCGTCTCAACAAAAGATTTGAACAATTAAATCAGATGAATGCACAGCAAAAAGCAAAGGTGGAATTTTTGTGTAACGAATGCTGCTGGTTTGGCTGTAAAGACAGAAAAGTCTGTTATGAAACAGTCAGCCGAAAAAATCTGGGAGAAGACTGCAGGGAGCATATCTGTACTGCACCTGGGGCGGAGGATGGATATCTTTTTTCAAAGGCAATGACAAATCCGGGATTTATCAGTGTGAAAGATATTAAAGATGTTTATCTGCCGATGGGATTTTCTAATTTCAAGATTGAAGGACGGGGGTTGGGAAGTGCGCTGATCCTGGAATTTCTGTTGTATTATATGACTCGGCCGGAGTATCAGATCAATGTCAGGGAAAAGATATATCTGGACAATATGCTGGATCTTTTATAATATATTTATAACTATTCGGTACCTTCACAGTGATTACTGAATAGTTACACATATTCATTGCATTAACAAAGGAGAGACCGATATGAAGATTGTATTTCTGGATGCAAAAACAATTGGAGAGGATATTGATTTATCTGTATATGATGCTCTCGGAGAAGTAGTAAAATATGGATTTTCTACTCCGGAAGAGGTTTTAGAGCGAGTAAAAGATGCAGATGTCCTGGTTATCAATAAAATCGAAATTAATGAAAGAACGATTGGAACCGCTCAAAATTTAAAACTGGTATGTGTGACAGCTACAGGAACAAATAATCTGGATAAAGAATATCTGGAGAAACGTGGAATCGCATGGAGAAATGTAGCAGGATATTCAACAGAGTCAGTCGCACAGCATACATTTGCGTTACTATTTTATCTGTTAGAGAAAATGCGTTATTATGATGAATATGTAAAAGACGAAAAATATGTAAATGATACGGTATTTACTCATTTTGCAGAGCACTTTAATGAGATTAGCGGAAAGACATGGGGAATTATCGGACTTGGAACTATAGGAAGACGAGTTGCTGACATTGCGAAAGCGTTTGGTGCACGTGTGATTTATTACTCTGCTTCGGGAAGAGCAGCGCAGGAAGGATATGAGCAGGTCGATTTTGAGACGTTGCTTTCCACATCGGATATTGTATCTGTGCATGCTCCATTAAATGAATATACAAAAAACTTAATGAATCAGGAAGCATTTGCAAAAATGAAAAAGACAGCAATTTTCCTGAATCTTGGACGTGGACCGATTGTAGTAGAACAGGATTTATATGAAGCATTAAAAACAGGAGAGATTGCGGCAGCCGGTCTTGATGTGTTATGTGAAGAACCGATGAGTGAAACCAATCCTCTTGTAAAAATAAAAGACAGCAAAAAGCTTATCATTACTCCACATATTGCATGGGCAAGTGTGGAAGCAAGAAACCGACTGATGCAGATCATCGTAGGACAGATCAGAGAATTTTTTGATATGTAAAATGAGATACTTCTGCCAGATCCGCAAAAAATTAAGTTCCATTATATTATTTCTCAAAATCAGAGGATTGGATGTTCATAATTCCCTATATAAGACGTTTATTTTGAATGATAATTCATCTATACTGGCACTATCAAGAAGATAGACGAGGTAATCAGATAAATGCAACACAGAGAATGTTATGCAGCTAAAAGGCAGAAGGAGTAGACGATGTTATCATTATTATTTGCATTTTGTATGATTTGGTTTATTGGGAAATTTCTTATATTTGGCGTGAAGGCATCCTGGGGAATTATGAAATTGCTTTGTACAGTAGTATTCTTTCCGGTGATTCTTATAGGACTGGTTGTTGGAGGACTGCTGTATATTGCTTTTCCATTGTTGATCGTAGTAGGAATCATAGCACTGGCAGCATCACGTTCATAGTATTCAGTAACTATTCAGAAGGGAGTATTCCGCGAGGCATTCTAACTCGTAACTGTGAGGGTACTGAACAGTTACAGTATTCTAAAAATCAGACATAATGAATTGCGCATAGATAAATGAAAGGCAGTGAACCAAGAATCGGTTCACTGTCTTTCATTTTATGTAGATTATCTTAATTTGTCTTTTTCTCTGTGCAGAAGTTCGAGGTTCAGTTTCTGCTCGCTGGCAGTCTTATCGACCCAGAGATTCAGGGAATCTATTGCCAGTGAGATTTCATTCAGTTTTTTACTGATATATGCAAAATCTTTCATCTCATCATCACTGATCTTACCATCACGGGCAATCTGAATCAAGCGTCCTGTCAGAGGATTAATCTCGTTCAGACTGGCAATTGTTTCCAGAATAATATTTGACAGATCAGTTACTTTCACTTCCGGAACATAACGATGACCGATTTCACATTTGTGAGAACAATAATAATTGCAGAGATCTGGTCTTTTGTAGGCATCGGCCATCTGGATGATATCATAAGGAGTAGGATCCTGCAGTTCATATTCGAACTTTTCGAGCCTGGAATCGGAAACAGCGTCCATCTTATCACATGCTTCTGATCTGGTGAGACCTGCCTCTTCGCGACAAATCTGATAAATTGTTTTGTTTTTTCTGGTTGACTGTTTTCCCATGAAAGAATAACCTCCTGCATAGCAAAAAATATGAGAATTATCTGGCTTTACCAAGTATAATCTATTATACTGGAAACATCAGGAAACAACAAGAGTCTGGCAGAGATGTCTATAGAATTGTTTCACGTGAAACATATCTGACAAAACAAACTTCTTAAAGAGTCAGGGAGACAGAAGTGATTCTGAGAAGAATATATGTTACCTGTGAACAGTTACGAATATATTAGCTTATGCTGACCAGTATCCCGCACCAAGTCTCATATGCGTTTGACATGAATTCAGATTCAGTAGAAAAGGATAGAGGTACAAAATGATATTTGATTTTGATAAAGAATTTCAGAATATGATGCAGAAGCACAGTTTAAACACAGTGATCCTTCTGGGTCATCTGAATCCCGATGGTGATGCGGCCGGCTCAGTGATGGGCCTGGCACATTATATAAAAGTAAATTATCCGCAATACAGAGTAATTCCGTACCTGGAGGATACTTTGGACAAAGGTCCGAAGAAACAAGTGAAGGCAGACAGAGTATTTGATCCTTTGACAAAGCCGGATATCACAGATGAGAGATACGCAGTTATCGTATGTGATACCGCAGTTTTATCTCGGCTGATTGGAAAAGAATACTATGAATGCGCAGAGACTTCTATGGTGATCGATCATCATGCTTCCAATGAAGGATATGGAGATATAAATTATACAAAGATATCGGAGGCCTGTGCAGAGAATGTGTATTATATTCTTGACCAGGCGAAGCTTAAGAAAACGATGATTTCAGAGATGAAACCAACAGCAGCTGATTATATTTACATGGGCATTCTTCATGATACGGGATGTCTTTCCAGAGCAAAGATGAGTACGATGCAGGCAGTGACCGGATTATTGGAACTGGGAGTAGAGCATAGTTATGTGATGCAGACGATGCACAATGACACTCTGGAAAGCTTGCAGACAAGAGCTGGATTGCTTGAGCGGGCGGAACGTCTGCTGGATGGAAAGATAGCCTGTGTATGTGTCAGTCGTGCAGAGAGTGAAGCAGAAGGAATCGGCTACGAGGATATTCATCCAATCAGTGGAATTCTCAGAGACTGCGAAGACATAGAACTTGGATTTACAATGTATGAGGAAGAGGAGAACCGTTGGCGTTGCTCATTCAGATCTGACGGAAAGTGGATTAATGTTAATGAACTTCTGAAGAAATTCGGTGGTGGTGGACATGCCGCGGCGGCTGGAGTTCGCAAGCGGACAAATAACATGGAAAAATTCAGGCAGGATATATTGGAAGAGATCATTATGATGCGAAAAAATATAAAGAAAGAACGAGCATAAACACAGGAGTTACCTGTCATCAGAAATCAGAGGAAGAATAAAACAAATGAATCAGAATGAGACACAATGGGATAAATTACTGAAAATAAAGACAACCGGCCGGGATGATTCACACTCAGATCAATATCGGTATCCGTATGAACCAACATCTTACATGGTATTGGAACGACTGGCAAACAGTGGACTGATCAGGAAAAATAATACCCTGTTGGATTATGGAACTGGAAAAGGGAGGGTGTGTTTCTATCTTTCTTATCAGACCAGATGCAGAGCAATTGGTATAGAGTATGATGAGGCTATCTATCAGAAAGCAATAGCAAATAAGGAAACAGCAGTAGCTGGGAATCGGTCTTCATTTATTTTATGTGGAGCAGAAAACTATGAAGTTCCTGTGGATGTGGATCGGTGTTATTTTTTTAATCCGTTTTCTGTGGAGATTTTTCACACAGTCCTTGCAAAATTGTATGAATCATATTATGAAAAACCAAGAGAGCTACTGCTGTTTTTTTACTATCCTTCAGAAGATTATATAAGCAGTCTGATGACGCAGGAACAATTGATGTTTTATGACGAGATAGATACATCAGATTTGTTCCCGGGTGATGATAACAGAGAGCGGATTATGATTTTTAGAGTAATCTGAAAGTAACTGTTCACAGGTAATATTCTGCGAGGTGTTTTGCCGTGAATATGGCAAAATCCCTGGTTGTATTTATTCTCGAAAAACAAAGGTGTGTATGTTATACTGAATGTATATTTACCATGATTTGAAATGTATTTTGGCTCATAGCAGTAAGGGTACTGAACAATTATGAGTGAGTAAAGATGAACAGGAGGTGTTCCATGAGTAAAAAAATCGAAAAAATGAGATGGGCGGCAGAGGACAAAATTTATCGCAGAGATGAATGGATCAGACAGGACAATGAAGAACTTCTTATGTTGGAGAAGAGACTGAATGATCTGGACTTGTCCGAAAGGGATCGGAAGGTTGTGGATGATTATGCAGCATGCATGGAATCTAAACAGGATCGAATGGGATATCTTTTATATGAGGCAGGAATGAAGGATGCAAAGAGAAGAATACGGATTCGCAAAATGATCGGTAGGCTCTCAATTGCGGCTGTAGCGGTCACAATTCTGGTGTTCTGGCATGAGAAAATCTTAAACCAAGTCAGGCACAGGTAAGAATCAGTATATGATTCGAAACTGCATAAGCGAATATATAGGTCTGATAAAAAAAGCGGAATCACTTTAGTCAACGTCACTAAAGTGATTCCGTTTTTTGATTAAAACTTAGAAAATCAGATTGCGTCCAGTGCCTGTGCAATGTCGGCAATTAAATCGTTTTTGTCTTCGAGTCCGCAGGAAATGCGAATCAGTCCGGCAGGAACTCCGGCAGCAGCGAGCTGCTCATCATTCATCTGTCTGTGTGTGGAAGTAGCCGGATTCAGACAACATGTTTTGGCATCGGCAACGTGGGTTTCGATTGCAGCAAGCTTAAGGTTCTTCATAAATTTCTCCGCAGCAGCACGTCCGCCCTTTAATTCAAAGGATACAACACCGCATCCACCGGAAGGGAGGTATTTCTTTGCGGTTTCATAGTATTTGTTGGAAGGAAGTGTAGGATAATTTACGAATTCTACTTTATCATGTTGTTCCAGAAATTCAGCGACAGCCTGTCCGTTTTCTACGTGTCTTGGCATACGTACGTGAAGAGATTCCAGACCAAGATTCAGGATAAATGCACTCTGTGGTGACTGTGCACAGCCGAGATCTCTCATCAGCTGGGAAGTACATTTGGTGATAAAAGCACCTTCTTTGCCAAATTTCTCGGCATATGTAACCCCATGATAAGAATCATCCGGGGTGCAGAGTCCTGGGAATTTTTCAGCATGTGCCATCCAGTCGAATTTACCTCCGTCAATGATCGCACCGCCAAGAGCAGCACCATGTCCATCCATATATTTTGTGGTTGAATGTGTGACAATATCAGCACCCCATTCAATTGGACGTAAATTGATCGGGGTTGGGAATGTGTTGTCTACAATAAGAGGTACTCCGTGAGCATGAGCAGCTTTTGCAAATTTTTCTATATCTAAGACAGTAAGAGCCGGGTTCGCGATAGATTCACCAAATACGGCTTTTGTATTATCCTTGAATGCAGCATTTAATTCTTCGTCCGTACAGTCTGGATTAACAAAAGTTACATCCACACCCATTTTTTTCATGGTAACAGCAATTAAATTATAGGTTCCGCCATAGATGGAGGAAGAGGAAACAATGTGGCTTCCTGCCTCGCAGATATTGAACAGAGCAAAGAAGTTTGCTGCCTGTCCGGAAGATGTCAGCATTCCAGAGGCTCCACCTTCCAGAGCTGTGATTTTGGCTGCAACATAATCATTGGTCGGGTTCTGAAGTCTTGAATAGAAATAACCGCTTGCCTCCAGATCAAAGAGTTTGCCCATATCTTCACTGGTATCATATTTATAGGTGGTTGACTGATAAATAGGAATCTGTCTCGGTTCTCCGTTTCCTGGTGTGTAGCCTGCCTGTACACATTTCGTGTTAATAGAATAGTCCATAATTTGTGTTCCTGCCTTTACGTTTATAGTATCTTTGGTTGCTGTGAATTGAGTGAACAGTAACTATCTTTTATGTTATACTCTTTTTGAGAGTATGTAAAGAGCAAATACATACTTAGCAGGTATGAGAACTGCTATAGAAATTGCCTGCAGGGGAGTATGCTGTGAGGTGCTTTGTCATGAATGTGGCAAAATCCTGGGATATACAGGACAAAATACTGCGATAAAATACAGGTACCGTGCGGGCAGCGAAGCGGCTACAGAACAAAAACAAAGAGAAAAGGAGACAAAGCATGGGAAAAGTAATAAGAATTAATGGAGCAGGAGCAAAGGAGGAAAGTTTAAAGGATATTTTTGAAAATTTACATATGCTTAAGAGAACGCTTGCCGGTGTGGTGGCTGAGTATGAAGAAAATGAAGCGGAAGAAAAGAAAACAGATCTTCTGACAGAAGCATTAGACGCTCTGGAGGATGCATATGATGCCATTAACGAAGTTCTGCTGGATGAAAGGTAGGTATAACTATGGAGAGTTATATTACAACCTATACGCACAGACATTTTGATCCTACTGATCCAGATCCGGAGTTGATTTTGATTGAGGATATTGCACATGCACTTTCAATGCTTTGCAGAGGAAATGGGCATGTCAGTTCATTTTGGTCGGTAGGCGAACATTGCATTTGCTGTGCGAAGGAGGCGGCAGGCAGAGGGCTTTCCAAAAAGGTTGTTTTGGCATGTCTTTTACATGATGCCAGCGAATGTTATATGTCGGATGTTCCGAGACCGTTAAAACAGAATATGAAAGATTATAAGCAGCAGGAATCCAGCCTGTTGGATGTGATATACAGAAAGTTTCTGGGGGAAGCTCTTACAGAAGAAGAGGAAAAACAGATCAAAGCAATCGATGATGATCTCTTGCGGTATGATTTGGAGATGCTTTTGGGAGAAAAGCAGGATAGAGAGAAACCGGAACTTCATATAAGGCTGGATTATAAAGTACGACCGTTTGATATGGTGGAAAGAGAATATTTGGATTTTTTCAGAGAATTAAGCTCTGAATTGGAAAACAAAGTATGACCAAATGTTTCACGTGAAACATTTGGGGAAAATATTTTATGGAATGAATCTGAGATGCAAGTTGACAGAGACGCATCTCAGATTTTTTTGCTTTACGGAGAGCTGCTTTATAATGTTCTGATAAAGCCAAAAACTCTCCGCGAGGATGCGGCCAGATATATGTGGAATATGTCTGCTAAAGCAGAATGTATTTGGTGCACAAAGCGTAATAAGTGTTACTGATTATTCCGTTCACAGCAACTTGGCTAAAATCCATCTCCAATTCCTTCCAGCAATCAGAATAAACGACGGTGAATCGTGAAAAAACCAGAAGAGTGAAAGAAGGATGATGCACAGAATTAGTTTTAGGTGAAACATAGGATGACAGTTTAAGAAAAACGCGATAATGTACAATAAATAGTAGTATAAAATATTATATGTACTATAAACGGTATATAATATAAAAAATTATATAATAAAATCAAGAAAACGGAAGAAGTGCAATATATTGCACGAAAGAATAAGGACGGGCAAATAAGGGTTTGAATTTCCTGAAAGAAGAAAGATATCTTAGGTTCACGGGCGTAACTGTTCACAGGTAATATCCCGCGAGGTGTTTTGCCATGAACATGGCGAAATCCCGAGATATACGGGGGTGTTGATATCTATATTTTATGCGGGAAATGGTTGAATTATGACATGGATTGTGTATAATTAGTTCAAAATTGAAGCATTTTACAGATGGATTAAATCTGTTAGGAAAAGTGGCATTTGATATTCTGTTGTTTCTGGCGAATAATCCAGAGTATAAAACGGCAAGCGATATCGTGGAATATCGTGGGATCAAGGCAAATCTGGTATCGGTTAATGTGGATAAATTGGTTCATGACAGATATCTGAAATGGAGAAAAAACCGGATAAGATTTTACAGGGAGAGAAATAATATATGGTAGTAATGCTGTTTTCAGTGTTGTCATAGGCACGATAATGTTATAGTATAAAGAAAAAAAGAGGTATATCATATATGCATAAATATAAATAGGAGAGCTATAAAAATGTCAAAGGAAAACACAGATAAAAAAATGTTTGAAAGATATGAATTTCGAAATATCCATATGGAAGAAATATCTCAGGCAGCAGAAATTGAGAAAATCTGTTTCCCTCCAAATGAAGCCTGTACATATAAACATATGGAAGAACGGATAAAGAAGGCGAAGGAACTTTTTCTTGTTGCAGTGGACAGAGATACAGGAAAAATTGTCGGATTTCTTAATGGGCTGGCAACGAATAGGGAACATCTGACTGATGATTTTTTTGAAGATGCAGATGTACATGAAGCGGAGGGCAGGAATATTATGCTGCTGGGACTGGATGTACTTCCAGAATATCGGTGTCAGGGTCTTGCACGTGAGCTTATGAGGCAGTATCTGGAGAGAGAAAAACAAAAAGGACGCAAAAGAGTTGTTCTTACCTGTCTTCCGGATAAGGTTAGGATGTATGAGAAGTTTGGATTTGAAGATCATGGTATTGGAGAATCTGTATGGGGCGGCGAAGCCTGGTATGAAATGAGTATTATATTAAATGAATAAGATGATCTGGAATGCATGTTGCCTTGTAACTGTGAGGGTACGGAACAGTTGCGAAGCGAGAAGAAAAGGAGTGAGATTTTTATGGATTTGATGCAGGAAGCAATTTTAATGGGATTTTCGGGAGCAGCAGTTATGGATACAAAAGAACTTGTTTTTGTTCCGGAATACAGGACATTTTGTGAAGAAAATTTATGTGGTTGTTATAATTTGAATCCTGCCTGTCCACCTGCAAGTGGAACGGTGGAAGAAATGAAACAGCGAGCACTGAGTTATGAAAAAACTCTGGTGCTGCAGACAACACAGGAGGATCTGCATGATCCGGTTGAATATAAAAAGGAAAAACTTTTTCATAACAAAATGACGGAAGAGCTTGCAGAGAAAATGAGGGCAGAGGGAAAGACAGATATTCTGATCATGAGTGCCGGACCATACAAGAAAAATTCCTGTATGTCAGCATATTGTGTAGATGCACAGAAGATGGCAGATGCGGCAGGAATGCTCTGCTGGACAGATGATGGAAATATCCGATATTTTTCACAGATTTTATTTCATGAATAATTTGTATTACAGGGACAAACGTGCTAAAATTACTAACAGACATAATTGTTCACAAGGTACATAGTTACTGGCAGACGGGAGGTTCTGACTTATGGAAAGACACGCATTTGCAATGAAAGTAAAAAAAGGAAAAATGAATGACTATCGACGCAAGCTTGGTGAGATATGGCCGGAGTTGACAGCATTTCTTGACCGTAATAAGGTAAGTAATTTCAGTATCTGGAATGCAGAGGATCTGATCTTTGGTTATTATGAGAATGAGGATGGAGCAGTCCTGAGTGCAGAGGAAGATGTTGCAAAGAATGTAATTACTGCAAAGATTCAGGATACTTTTGACTGGATTTCCACACCTGGTAAGGATATGCGTCTGATGTATCATAATTTTGGTGTTGTAAGAGAAAATAAAGAACTGATCCGTCACAGAATGTTTATGACGAAGCTTAAAGATGGCTGTGAGGAAGAATATAAGAGGCGTCACGATGGACTGATCGCACAGAGAGGCGATTCAGTGGATCCGGGTCCGGACAGTAATTTCAGTATCTGGAGTGCCGGAGGATATATCTTTGGTTACGATGAGATTGATATAACTATGGAAGTAGAAGAAACAACGGAAGCAAGAGAACAGACGGTTGAATGGGAAATGCGTCAGCTTGGAATCATGGACTGGATCACAAATGATGTAGACTGGATGACAGGTGATGTTCATGCAGATGTAAAGCGTCTTGCATGGCATAACTGAGTTGGATAACAAAATATAAAGCAAAGGTAACTATTCAGAAGGTAGTATCCCGCGAGGTGATTTGGAATGCATTTTGACTCGTAACTGTGAGGGTACTGAACAGTTACAAGCAGAGAATAAAGTGTGTACGAGAGTATGCACTTTATTTATATAAGAGGATGCGACCAGATGCATGTGGAAGCTGTGAGAGCGGAGTGAGAACATCCGTCTGACGGACTTTTTTTTCTGAATTAACAGTTTCGTCACATATTTCCCACAAAGTCAACACAAATACCACCTATACTTCTAGACATAAAAGAAATGAAACAACAGAGATTCCAAGGAGGGGATTTTGATGACAGATATGAACAATAAATTTATGAATGATAATGATGAACATAGAGATAATGATCCGAAAGAAAGAATGAGAAAAAAAGTAAAGAAAGCAGCAGGTATTGCATTATGTGCAGTTCTTGCAGGCGGACTTGCAGCAGGTTCCTTTGAGGGAGTGAATGCAGTTACCGGATGGAACAGCAGCAAAGTAGAAGCAGCTTCTTCTGAAAAAGAAAACACAACACTTCTTCAGACAAAGTCCAAAGAGAAGGACAAATCAGACAGTAAGGATGACAGCAAGTCTGAGAAAGCAAAGGGAAGTCTGGATGTATCTGATATTGCTGCAGAAGGTATGAAGTCTGTTGTGGCTATCACAACGAAATCTGTTCAGGATGTACAGAATTATCTTGGATATTATGGATTTGGCGGAAGTCAGGGATACACAACCCAGCAGGAAGTTGAGGGAAGTGGTTCAGGTATCATCGTTGGGAAAAATGATGATAACCTTCTGATCGCGACAAACTATCACGTAGTAGAAGGTGCGGATACGGTATCTGTTACCTGTATTGATGGAGAAACTTACGAAGCAACGGTAAATGGTTATGATGAAGACAAAGATCTTGCAGTTGTTTCTGTAGCACTGTCCGATATTTCGGATGATACGATGGATCAGATTCAGGTTGCAACCATGGGAAGCTCCGATGATCTTAAGGTTGGTGAGCAGGTAGTTGCTATTGGTAATGCACTTGGATATGGACAGTCTGTCACAACAGGTATTGTAAGTGCCAAAAACCGTAAGCTTAACTCAGACGGTTCCGAAGGCGATGAAGATTCAGATGCAGTTAATCTGATTCAGACAGATGCAGCAATTAATCCTGGAAACAGTGGTGGAGCACTTCTGAATATGAATGGTGAAGTAATCGGAATCAATTCAGCAAAGCTTGCTTCCACAGAAGTTGAGGGCATGGGTTATGCGATTGCGATTTCTGATGTTACAGACACTCTGGAAAATCTGATGAATGAAACACCGAGAGATAAGGTTGATAATCACGGTGTACTTGGAATCACAGGTATGTCTGTAAGCGAAGAGGCTGTCAAGTACTATGGAGTTCCAGAGGGCGTTCTTGTCTCAGAGGTTACGGATGGAGGTGCTGCAGATAAGGCCGGCATTAAAGAAAAAACTATCATTACAGAATTTGATGGCAAGAGAATACGTAGTATTGAGGAATTGGTAAGTCGTCTTGAGTATTATGAGCCAGGCGAGGAAGTAGATGTTACTATTGAAGTCGCAGACGGTGATTCCTATAAAGAAAAAACAGTTACAGTAACTCTTGGTGAAAACTCAGAGAAGAATCAGGATTCCGATGATGATTCAAAAGAGAAACCAGATCAGGAGGAACCAGATGATCAGGACAATGATGTACAGGATGGAGAAGACGATGGAAGTACAGACAGTCTCCTGAGAGATTTCCTTGAAAATGGCATGTCCTATGAACATTATCATAACGTCTGGTAAAAGTTTTTGTCGGGCAGCAATATATAATTATTATAAACAGGAAGGGAACTGGTGCAGTTGCATCGGTTCCTTTCTTTTGTTATACTAAAAAAGTCAAAAAGCAGAAATACCTCAGGTATTTTACGGAATAGAAAGAAAAGGAAACACGGTATGAACTATATTGTTTTTGATCTGGAATGGAATCAGAGTCCAGGCGGAAAAAAATATTCGAACAGTCGCCTGCCTTTTGAAATCATAGAGATCGGTGCTGTGAAGATGAACGAAGAAAGAGAGACGGTAGATGTCTTTCAGAGACTGATAAAACCACAGGTATATAATTGGATCCATGACAGTATCCATGAAGTGATCCATGTGGATTATAAAGATCTTGAGAATGGAAGTCCTTTTTCAGAGGTGATAAGAGAATTTCTGAACTGGTGTGGAGATGATTTTGCATTCTTTACCTGGGGAAATCAGGATGTAATGGAATTGCAGAGAAATATGAAGTATTATGGGATGCTGTCTTTGCTTCCGGGGCCGGTGAAATATTATGATGTCCAGAAGGTTTTTGGAATGTGCTGTGAGGAGGCTGGCGGTCGGAGAAGTCTGGAATTTGCGATCGATCAGCTTGCTATTCCAAAGGAACAGACATTTCACAGGGCACTTACAGATGCACGTTACACGGCAATGGTACTTAAATGGGTGGATGAGAAAAAATTATTTGCGAATTATTCTGTAGATGTATATCAGAATCCGAAAAAAAAGAAAGATGAACTTTTTCTGTCCTATCCGGATCATGATCAGTATGTGTCGAGAGAATTTACAGACAGAGATAAAATTATGCGGGACAGGGAAGTAGCAAGCACAAAATGTCCGATTTGTCATTTGCCTGCAAAGCGAAAGATTCGCTGGTTTATGAATAATTCCAGAGCGTATGAGAGCGTTTCTTTCTGTCAGAAGCATGGATATGTAAAAGGTAAGATAAGAATCCGGCATACAGAAGAAGACAGGTATTACGTGATTAAAACGCTTAAGAATGTTGGAGATGAAAAAGCGGAAGAAATCCGTGAAAAAAGGGATTCCCTCCGCAAAAAGAGACAGGTCAAAAGACAATCAGAGAAGCAGATCTGAGATTGAGTTTTTTGGATAGTATCTGGCGGTTCCAACCTGGTGACCATTGAAGATATAATTGATGGTCAGAAGGGGACGACCTGCCGGATTTTTTTGTATAGAGTAATTTTTCTTAACAGATGCAGTATCTGCATCGTTTGGAAGAGCTACAGAAGGTGTTTTCATTGAATAAAAAAGAACACATTTCCTGTAGTCTTTGATCAGATATTTTTCTGCCGGAAGACAGGAAAAACAGATTTCTTTTTTTGCTTTTATTGCAGACCTGGAAAAATTGTTAAATCCATAGTCTAAAAGAGATTTTGTATCGGAATATGCACCGTTGATGGACTGCATTACAACAGATACAAGATACATATTTCCCCGGCGGGCAAAGGTGACAAGTGTATTTCCGGCAGCTTCTGTGTAACCGGTCTTGCCGCCAAAAACGCCGTCATAGGCATATGCCTGTCCGCTCATCATTTTATGGTGATTCAGAAGGTAGCGTGTTTCACTGAATTTATTGGTTGCCGGAATTTCATAGTAACCGGTGGTACAGTATTTACGAAAGGTAGGATTAAACCAGGCAGCACGGGCGATTTTTGCCATGTCGTTTGCTGTTGTATAATGCTTTTCATCCGGAAGACCGTTAGGATTGTTGAAATGCGTATTTGTACATCCAAGCTGACGTGCCTTCAGATTCATAAGCTCAACAAATTTCTTGACGGATCCGGAAGTCTGTTCAGCTATGGCAAGAGTCATTTCGTTAGCTGATTGGAGCATAACTGCCATGAGAGCCTGTTCTACGGTGAATTCTTCGCCGGTATCTGCGTAAATACTGGAACTTTGTGTATCTGTGATTCCGTGGGCTGCTGTTTCTGACATGGAAAATTTATCTGTTGCTTTCAGACTTTCACTGCCGAGCAGAGCAGTCATGATTTTGGTAATGCTGGCAGGATACTGAGCCTTATCTGCGTTCTTGGAATAGAGGATGGTGCCAGTTGTCATGTCCATCAGTACCGCGGATTCGCCCTCAATCTGTGGACCCTGTACCCATCCCTCTATAGAATCTGTGTCTGCAGGCTGTTTATAGTAATCCGTATGATAAACCTCCTCTGGAACAGGTGTTGCTGTTACAATTGGGTCGCCGTATTCATCTGTAGCGAGAACGGGAAGAGTCTGGCAGACAATAAATGCAGCACAGAGCAGACCGCTCAGAATACGTTTGAATTTTTTGTTTTTCATTAGAATACCTTTCTTTATTTCCTGGAATCTTTATAGTATATCATTCTTTTATAATTATACTGTAATCATTTTTTGCATACAAGGGGAGATTTGTGAAGTGAAAATCAAAAGAAAAAAAAGGACTCGTGAAAAAACCTTGAATCCCTGAAAATATCGCAAAAAGACCTTGACATATAGAAAATCATAACCGTATAATGAAACAGCAAATATAATAAAGTAAAAACTGTGATGGAGACAGTACATCGACAGGAAGACCGCAGAGAGCCGGGATGAGGTGGGAGCCTGGTGTTAGTAGTTTCGATGGAAGATCACTCTGGAGTTTCTTTTCTGAAATTCTGATAAAGTAGGGAAGGACGGTGTTTCCGCCGTTAGAGGGAACATGTATCGGCATTTATTATTACTGCCAGCCCGTACAATGTAACAGGTGGTGCGAATGTGGAATTACTTTCGTCCTTTTACAGGATGGAGGTTTTTTTTATATTAACAGGATATTTATCCTGTTATATAACGCTCCGTGATTATTTTTTTACAATAAAAGGAGGAACTAGTTGTGTACCAGAAGGTAGATACGAATCTGAATTTTGTAGATCGTGAAAAACAAGTAGAGAAGTTCTGGAAAGAGAACCATATTTTTGAAAAGAGTATGGAAGACCGTAAAGATGATCCTACTTATATGTTTTATGACGGACCGCCGACAGCAAACGGCAAACCGCATATTGGTCATGTACTGACCCGTGTTATTAAGGATATGATTCCGAGATACCGTACTATGAAAGGATATATGGTACCTCGTAAGGCCGGATGGGATACCCATGGACTTCCGGTTGAACTGGAAGTTGAGAAGAAACTTGGTCTGGATGGCAAAGAACAGATCGAGGAATATGGTATGGAGCCATTTATCCAGCAGTGTAAAGAGAGTGTATGGAAATACAAAGGAATGTGGGAAGATTTTTCCTCAACAGTTGGATTCTGGGCTGATATGGAGAACCCATATGTTACCTATCATGATGACTATATTGAGTCTGAATGGTGGGCACTGAAAGAAATCTGGAATAAGAAGCTTCTGTACAAAGGATTTAAGATTGTTCCTTACTGTCCGCGTTGTGGAACACCACTTTCTGCCCAGGAAGTTTCACAGGGATATAAAACGGTCAAGGAACGTTCAGCGATCGTTCGTTTTAAGGTTGTTGGAGAAGATGCATATTTCCTGGCATGGACTACAACACCGTGGACCCTGCCATCTAACGTTGCACTCTGTGTAAACCCGACAGAGGTTTATTGCAAGGTAAAAGCAGCAGATGGATACACATACTATATGGCAGAAGCTCTGCTTGACAAAGTTCTTGGTAAACTTGGCTCTGAGGAGACCCCGGCATACGAGGTTCTTGAGAAGTATGTTGGTAAGGATCTGGAATACAAAGCATATGAGCCACTGTTTGAGTGCACGGGAGCTGAAGCTGCAAGACAGAAAAAGAAAGCTCATTATGTTACAGCCGATAACTATGTAACTATGAGTGATGGTACAGGTATTGTTCATATCGCACCGGCATTTGGTGAGGATGACAGCCGTGTAGGCCGTGAATATGATCTTCCGTTTGTACAGTTTGTAGACGGTAAGGGTGATATGACTGCAGAGACTCCATATGCAGGAGTGTTTGTTAAGAAAGCGGATCCGCTGGTACTTCAGGATCTTGATAAAGAAGGCAAGCTTTTTGATGCTCCGAAATTTGAGCATGACTATCCACATTGCTGGAGATGCGATACACCACTGATCTACTATGCACGTGAATCCTGGTTTATCAAAATGACAGCAGTTAAAGATGACCTGATCCGCAATAATAATACAATCAACTGGATTCCGGAGAGCATCGGTAAGGGACGTTTCGGTGACTGGCTGGAGAATGTTCAGGACTGGGGAATTTCCCGTAACCGTTACTGGGGAACACCACTGAACATCTGGCAGTGTGAATGTGGACATATGCATTCTGTCGGAAGCCGTCAGGAACTCTTTGAGATGAGCGGTGATGAAAAAGCCAAAACAGTAGAACTTCATCGTCCATACATTGATGAGATCACACTGAAATGCCCGGAATGTGGCGGAACCATGCATCGTGTACCGGAGGTTATTGACTGCTGGTTTGACTCAGGAGCAATGCCTTTTGCACAGCATCATTATCCATTTGAAAACAAAGATCTCTTTGAAAAACAGTTCCCGGCAGACTTTATTTCTGAAGCTGTTGACCAGACAAGAGGATGGTTCTATTCTCTGCTTGCTGAGTCTACGATCCTGTTCAACCAGGCTCCATATAAGAATGTTATCGTTCTTGGACATGTACAGGATGAAAACGGACAGAAGATGAGTAAATCCAAGGGAAATGCAGTGGATCCGTTTGATGCTCTGGAGAAGTACGGTGCGGATGCAATCCGCTGGTATTTCTATATTAACAGTGCTCCGTGGCTGCCGAATCGTTTCCACGGCAAGGCTGTTCAGGAAGGACAGCGTAAGTTCATGGGTACTCTGTGGAACACTTATGCGTTCTTTGTTCTTTATGCAAACATTGACAATTTTGATGCAACAAAATATACTTTAGATTATGACAATCTTCCAGTTATGGATAAGTGGCTTTTAAGTAAGCTGAATTCCGTAGTGAAGACTGTCGATGACTGCCTTGCAAACTACAAGATTCCGGAAAGTGCAAGAGCTCTTCAGGAATTTGTAGATGAGATGAGTAACTGGTATGTAAGAAGAAGCCGTGAACGTTTCTGGGCTAAGGGCATGGAGCAGGATAAGATCAATGCTTATATGACTCTGTATACTGCTCTGGTGACAATTTCCAAAGCAGCAGCTCCGATGATCCCGTTCATGACAGAAGAAATCTATCAGAACCTCGTAAGAAGCATTGATAAAGATGCAATTGAGAGTATTCATCTCTGCGATTTCCCGGAAGTCAGAGAAGAGTGGATCAACAAAGAACTGGAAGATGATATGGAAGAACTTCTTAAGATTGTTGTTCTTGGACGTGCAGCAAGAAATACTGCAAATATCAAGAACCGTCAGCCGATCGGCACCATGTATGTAAAAGCTGACAAAGAAATGGGTCAGTTCTACACAGACATTATTGCAGACGAGCTGAACGTCAAAGAAGTGAAATTCGCCAGTGATGTAGAATCTTTCGTTTCCTACAGCTTCAAGCCACAGCTTCGTACTGTAGGCCCGAAATACGGTAAGCTTCTGAATGGTATCCGTACAGCACTTGCTGAAATCAATGGAACAGAAGCTATGAACGAACTGAAATCTACAGGACTTCTTACTCTGGATATCGATGGAAACAAGGTAGAACTTTCTGAGGAAGATTTATTGATCGAGACCGCACAGACAGAAGGTTATGTAACAGAAGCAGATGGTGATATCTCTGTAGTTCTTGATACAAATCTGACACCTGAACTGATTGAAGAGGGATTCGTCCGCGAGATCGTCAGCAAAGTGCAGACTATGAGAAAAGAAGCCGGTTTTGAAGTTATGGATAAGATCCATATCTATGCAAAAGATAATGACAGGATTCTTGAACTCATGAAGAACCACAAAGAAGAAATCATGTCCGAAGTACTTGCAGAGGATATGACTCTGGGCACAACCGATGGTTATGTAAAAGAATGGAACATCAATAAAGAACCAGTTGTTCTTGGTGTTGCAAAAATGTAAGTAGCTCATGCCCGGTAATATATATACCGGGCATGATTTATAAAAGGTCACTGTTTACAGGTAATATTATGAGGAGTGAACAGTAACATAAAAGGATAAATGAGGAGGAAACACGATGATTAACGAGCAGTTCAAAAAAGAAGCTTTTAAGAAGAGTGTAAAAGAGAATGTAAAATTTCTTTATCGTAAGAAACTGGAAGAGGCTACACAGGAGCAGATCTTTCAGGCTGTATGCTATACGGTAAAAGATGTTATTATTGATAACTGGCTGGAAACACAGAATGCATATAAAGAGCAGGATCCTAAGACAGTTTACTATATGTCCATGGAGTTCCTTATGGGACGTGCTCTTGGAAATAACCTGCTCAATCTGACTGCATACAAAGAAGTAAAAGATGCTCTGGATGAGCTTGGTCTGGATCTTAATGTGATTGAAGATCAGGAACCGGATCCGGCACTTGGAAATGGTGGTCTGGGACGTCTGGCAGCATGCTTTTTGGATTCTCTTGCAACACTGAACTACAGTGCATATGGATGTGGTATCCGTTATCGTTATGGTATGTTCAAACAGCAGATCAAAGACGGATATCAGGTAGAGGTTCCGGATAACTGGCTGAAAGACGGATATCCATTTGAACTTCGCCGTCCGGAGTACGCAAAAGAAGTTCATTTTGGCGGATATGTAGATGTTGAGTACGATCCGGCAACAGGAAGTAATAAATTCGTACACAAGGGATATCAGGCAGTAAAAGCTGTTCCGTTTGATATGCCGATCGTAGGATACAACAATAATATCGTAAATACTTTAAGAATCTGGGATGCAGAGCCGATCGTAGACTTCGAGCTGGATTCCTTTGATAAAGGTGATTACAAGAAAGCAGTTGAGCAGGAAAACCTTGCCCGCAATATCGTGGAAGTTCTTTATCCGAACGATAATCATATGGCTGGTAAAGAGCTGCGTCTGAAACAGCAGTACTTCTTCGTATCTGCAAGTCTTCAGGCTGCAATCGAAAAATACAAAAAAGATCATAAAGATATCATGAAGCTTTATGAGAAAGTTACTTTCCAGATGAATGATACTCATCCGACAGTTGCTGTAGCAGAGCTTATGCGTATCCTTATGGATGAAGAAGGTCTTGGCTGGGATGATGCATGGTCTGTAACAACAAAATGTGTTGCTTACACAAACCATACAATCATGGCAGAAGCTCTCGAGAAATGGCCGGTTGAGCTGTTCTCCAGACTGCTTCCACGTGTATACCAGATCATCGAAGAGATCAACCGTCGTTTCATCCTTGATATTCAGGCTAAATATCCTGGAAACTATGAAAAGATCAAGAAGATGGCAATCCTCTATGATGGACAGGTAAAAATGGCTCATCTTGCAATCGTTGCAGGTTACTCTGTAAACGGTGTTGCCAAACTTCATACAGAAATCCTTAAGAAACAGGAACTGAAAGACTTCTATGAAATGATGCCGGAGAAATTCAACAACAAGACAAACGGTATCACTCAGAGACGTTTCCTGCTTCACGGAAACCAGCTCCTTGCAGACTGGGTAACAGATCATATCGGACCGGAATGGATCACAGATCTTTCTCAGATTGGCAAACTGAAAGTTTATGTTGATGATGAAAAAGCACAGCAGGAATTCATGAACATTAAGTATCAGAACAAGGTTCGTCTGGCTAAATACATTCTTGAGCACAACGGAGTAGAAGTAAATCCACGTTCTATCTTCGACGTTCAGGTTAAGAGACTTCATGAGTACAAACGTCAGCTTCTGAACATCCTGCACGTTATCTATCTGTATGATCAGATTAAGAAACATCCGGAAATGGATTTCTATCCAAGAACATTCATTTTTGGTGCAAAGGCATCTGCAGGTTATGCTCGTGCCAAGAAGATTATCAAACTGATCAATTCTGTTGCAGATGTTGTAAACAACGATGCTTCTATTAATGGCAAGCTGAAAGTTGTATTCATTGAGAACTATCGTGTATCCAACGCTGAGATGATCTTTGCAGCAGCAGATGTTTCTGAGCAGATTTCTACTGCAAGTAAAGAAGCTTCCGGTACAGGTAACATGAAGTTTATGCTGAATGGTGCACCGACTCTGGGAACTATGGATGGTGCCAACGTAGAGATCGTAGATGAAGTTGGTAAGGAAAATGCATTCATCTTCGGTCTGAGTGCAGATGAAGTTATCAATTATGAAAACAATGGCGGATATGATCCGAGAGTTATCTACAATACAGATGATGAAATCCGTCAGGTACTGACAGAGCTTGTTAACGGAACCTTCTCTTCTGATACAGAACTGTTCCGTGATCTGTATAATTCTCTTCTGGATCAGAATGGTGGAGAGAAAGCAGACCAGTACTTTATCCTTGCTGATTTCCGTTCTTATGCAGCAGCACAGAAGAAAGTGGAAGAAGCATACAAAGATGAAAAAGGCTGGGCTCGTATGGCCATGATGAACACAGCATGTGCAGGTAAGTTTACATCTGACAGAACTATTCAGGAATATGTGGATGATATCTGGCATCTGGACAAGGTTTTTGTTAAATAATAGATTCGCAGCGATTGTGGATAAAAAGGATCTGGCTTATGAAAGTCAGGTCCTTTTTGCAGTAGAAAATGTGGCTCAGTTCCAGGTATATCCTGAAGCTGGATTGTCATTCTTTTAAAGCTTTTCGGTATTCTCGTGGGCTGCAGCCTTTGATTTTGCTGAATACTTTGGAATAGTAGTTAGAGTCGGAAAATCCGGTTTTTTCGGCTATGGCGCTGATGGATTCTTTGGTATTCAGGTATTCCAGACTGCGTTCGATTCTGTATTCCTGCAGGAATGCAAAAAGAGTAGTGTTCATGTGCCGTTTGAACAGACGGGTACATTCACTTTCACATAGATGAAGGCTCTCAGAAATATCTGTCAGAGTGATACGATTCATGTAATTCTGTTCTATGTAGGAAAGGATTTTTCGGATTCGCTCGTATTCGGTGAGGTCAGAGGCAGTGGTTACTGGTTGATGAGGAAGATGTTCTGCAAGCAGTCTCCACATAATCTGCATTCGTATGGAAATATCCAGTTCATAAAAATCAGGACGATCTTTATCAAGTGAAATCACTTTCAGCATCTGTTCACGAAAGTCTTTGTGCCATTCTCTGCTGTAATCGATATGCATGGCACAGATGGAAAGGTTCTGGATAATAGGATCCACATATTTTGTGCAGATGGTACTTCGAAAAAAACCATAGATCAGTTTGGGGTCAAAAGTGACAGGAATATAAGAACAATCTTTCTGATCTATCATTTCACCGGAATGCAGGGCGTTGGAATTGCAGAAAATGATCTCACCTTCTTTTAAGTGAAAGGAACGGTTATTTATCCGATAATGCATGGCCCCCTTTTTTATATAAGTGATTTCAATTTCCGGGTGACAGTGCCACATAAAAGAGTTGGAGTCATATTCTGACAGATTATGATGGCTGACCAGAAACGGAAAATGGTCATTGCCATGTTTTTTTAATTCTTTTTGGAACTGATTTGTGACGATCTGCATAAGAATCTCCTTTAAAAGAAATATTGTAACTGTTCAGTATCTTCACTGTTACGGAATGTTCGTGTGATGCAGTAAAGTTTAAACGCAGGAAATTACGGTTATTTTCCTTTTATTATAGACATAATTACCTAAAAAACGCAAGATATTACTGTTTTTTCGCAGATTAATCAAGGTATTTTATCCAGAATGCAGTATAATGAACTTATCAGATATGCAGAGAAAGAACAGTTACGAATTTTATTAAAATAAAATCTAAAAGGAGAACAGGAGAATGAACTTACCAGAAACAGCAAAACTTCAGGAAATCTATGGGGAAACAGAAATTTGCGGTGCTCGTTTCAAGAAACTCGCAGACAATTTTGCAGAAACCTATAAACAGGACAAAGCAGAATATTTTACATCTCCAGGAAGAACTGAGATTATCGGAAATCATACAGACCATAACGGTGGTAAAGTAATCGCAGGAAGCATTAATCTGGATACAATAGGAGCAGCTTACCCAAATGGGACACAGGTTATCCGTATTACCAGTGAAGGCTACAGAGATGAGATTGTAGTAGATCTTACTAAGCTCAGCAAAGCAACTTACAAAAAAGGAACACCGGCACTTGTTGCAGGTATGATGGAAGGTGCACAGAAGAATGGATTTAAGGCAGCAGGTTTTGATGCATATGTAAGCACAAATGTTATTGCAGCAGCCGGTGTCAGTTCCTCTGCTTCCTTTGAAATGCTGATCTGTACAATCATCGATCACTTCTTTAATGAGGGCAAAATGACTTATAATGACTATGCAAAGATCGGTCAGTATGCAGAGAATGTATATTGGGATAAAGCTTCTGGAATGATGGATCAGATGGCATGTGCAGTAGGCGGCCCGGTACTGTTTGATTTTGCAGACAGAGATAACCTGAAATACAGTAAGCTGAATTTCTCCTTTGGAAAATTTGGATACAGACTTGTTATTGTAAATACAGGAAAAGGTCATGCGGATCTGAGTCAGGAATACTCTGAGATTCCGGGAGAGATGAAGGCTGTTGCCAAAGTACTTGGTGTAGAACTTCTTCATGAGACGAATGTAGAGGCACTTCTTGAGCACTGCAATGAAATTGAAGATGACAGAGCTGTTCTTCGTGCACTTCACTTCTTTGGAGAAACTTCCCGTGTAGAAGAGGCAGCAGATGCAATCCATCATGATGATTATGATAAATTCCTGAAGCTTATAGATGAATCCGGAACTTCCTCCTGGGAACTTCTTCAGAACTGTTATACAATGAAAGATTTCCATGAGCAGAAAATTACCAGAACTCTTGCACTTACTCAGCTGTTCCTTAAGAAGATCGGTGCAGGTGTATGCCGAGTTCATGGAGGCGGATTCGCCGGTGTTATTGCAGCAATCGTTCCGGAAAAGGAACAGGATAACTATGTAGAATATATTTCCAGATTTGTTGGAAAAGAAAATGTATATCCGATGGATATCCGTGCAGTCGGAGCAGCACATATCGGATAAACAACCAGTGTCGGTTAAAAACAAATATTACATAAAAATAAACCTCTGGATTATACCAGGGGTTTATTTTTTTCGAGCATGTCATGAAGGATGTTCTGGGTATATGCACCGAGATGTTTCTGATCTTCTCTGGAAAGATCTTTGACATAAATCGGTTCTCCATACTCCAAAACGACATGAGTTGATTTGATTTTGGGAAAATGTGCCTCGAAGATTTCAACTGTGTTGTTGAGTGCCATAGGAATGATTGCACATCCTGTCTTGGAAGCAATCTTGAAGCTTCCATCATGGAAAGGAAGAAGATCCAGATCATCAGCATTTTTGTTACGTGTTCCCTCCGGGAAGATGCAGATGGAAATTCCGGATTTTATTTTGTCTATGGCAGCAAGGATAGTCTTTAATCCCTGCTTGATATCCTTGCGGTCAAGGAACAGGCAGTGAAGATATCTCATCCAGTTAGAAAGAAGAGGATAGCGTTCCATTTCTTTCTTGGCAATATAACCGGTGCGGATCGGGCATCGGCTGTAGGTAAGCAGGATATCAAAATAGCTTCGGTGGTTGCCGATGTAAAGAACCGGGGTATCCTTTGGAACATTTTCTTCGCCGATTACAGTGATATTGGTGCCGGCTTCCCAGAGAATAAATTTAAAGACTGTCTGAATAATACGTAAAGAGCTGATCTCCTTGGCTTTTGGGGAGAATTTTCCGATGATCCATTCGATCAGAAGAATAGGAATGGAAAGGATCAGAAACCCGATGACTGTAATGGCGACAATGATGAAACGAATCATAACGAATTCCTCTTTCTGCTTATATTTGGTCAGGTTTTATATGATGAAAACCATAGTACCAGTATAAGGGATATTTGAAATAGTTGCAATAAATCTTTTGGATCGGGCATAGAATACATATTGAAAAAGAGCGGGCAGGAGAATTGTGCTTATGCAGATACCGCTGTCTGCGAAGACTGGAAGAAATCAGTCAAAACAGAATACGATAGCTGTCGGATGTATGCTGTTGATCTTTTTACTGATGGCAGGAGGGTGCAGTCTGGTAAAAATAGAAGAAGGAGAAAGAACACCGCTGGCATACACTGTGGTGGAAACAGCAGAGCTTCCTTCGAGTGCACAGGAGATGATTCAGGAAAAGAAAGACAGAGATTTTCAGATGACTTATCAAAAAGGAGATACGGTGTATCTGATCAGAGGATACGGAAAGAAAATGAGTGGAGGCTACAGTATTCAGGTAGCGGAATTGTCTGTTTCATCTACGGCAGTTTTTTTTAAAACAAGGCTGATTGGACCGGAAAAGGAAAATCAAAGCGGAGCACCGTCTTATCCGTATATTGCAGTGAAGACGGAATACAGGGAAGAGCCGGTGATATTTGAATGATCATGAGAGGAGCGGTCAGAAATGGAATTAAAAAGAGAAGATATTCAGGTATTACGGACGAAGAGCAGGGCAACAAGCCAGGTGACATTTGATGTGGATTACAATGTACCTGATGTAAAGCCTGACATAGGAAGAATGATTCAGAATAAAGGAAATGTTTCTGTAGAAGAGGTTCGCTTAAATGACGGTCATGCATTTTTGAAAGGAAATTTGCAGGTGGATCTGCTTTATGTGGGAGAGGAAGAAGGAAGGGTGAACAGTCTTTCGGCGAAACTCCCGATGGAAGAGACCATGAATCTTGAAGGAATCGTGAGTGGAGATAAGCTGTGTCTTCAGTGGGAAATTGAAGATCTTAGTATTCATCTGATCCATTCAAGAAAACTGAATATCAAGGCAGTTGTAACTTTTTATGCAGCGGTAGATGAGCTTTCCGGAATTCGTCTTCCGGTATACCTGGAAGATGAAAACATCTCTGTTCAGAAAAAAACGATGAGACTTCTTGATCTGGCCATACATAAAAAGGATACTTTGCGGCTCAAAGAAGAAGTAGAGCTGGTTTCAAATAAGCCCAATATTGTGGAACTTCTCTGGTACAGCCTGGAGGTTCGGGGACTGGACTTAAGACCGGAAGAAAATGTGGTGAAGGCGAAAGGAGAACTGTTTTTATTTGCTTTGTACAGGGGAGATAATGAGGGAGAAACGGTGCAGTGGCTGGAAAATTCGATTCCGTTTTCCAGTGAAGTGGAATGCAATGGATGTACTTCTGACATGATTCCGAATTTCGCATCCTCCATTATAAATCAGAGCGTAGAGGTAAAGCCGGACTCTGACGGAGAGGAGCGGATTTTGGTAACAGATCTGGTACTTGAACTGGATATACGTCTTTACAGAGAGGAAAATTTTGATGTCATTATGGACGTCTATACGCCGTTTTGCCAATGTATTCCGAAGTGCAGAAATGAAGTGCTGGAGAGTCTTCTGGTCCGTAATTTTTCAAAATGCAGAGTATCGGACCGGATTGAGATCAAAGAAATGCAGGGAAAAATTCTTCAGATCTGTCACAGCCAGGGAAAAGTAAAAATAGATAAGACAAAGATCGTAAAAAACGGGATTCAGGTAGATGGCATTGTTCAGATGAAGGTTCTTTACATTATGGGGAATGATGATATGCCTTTTTATTCAACGGAAGTAATGATGCCGTTCAGCCATATGGTAGAGGCACAGGGGATTAGAGATGACAGTGTTTATTATTTCCATACAGAGCTGGAACAACTGGCAACGAGTATGATAGACAGTAATGAGATTGAAGTCAGGGCTGTGGTGAGCCTTAATGCACTTGTGCTCCAGTGCAGGGAAGAAAAAATCATAGAGACTATAGAAGAACAGCCGCTTGACATGGAAAAAATCCGCAGTATGCCGGGAATCACTGTGTATATGGTGAAGCAGGGAGATACTCTGTGGGATATTGCAAAAAAGTTCTATACAACGATGGAAGAGATCATTTCCATGAATGATCTTGAGGATGATCAGGTAAGTTCCGGACAGCCGTTGATTTTAGTAAAAAAAGTTGAGAGCTGATACTTGAAATCCCGAAAAAAATCATTTAATATAATAGAATCATATTTGTATACAAAGTACATGAAAAACAAAAAATACGAAGGACAGAGGGTGTATTTATGCGTTTGCGAGCAATGGCGAAAATTAATCTGGGACTGGATATCCTGGGCAAAAGAGAAGATGGTTATCATGAAGTTCGTATGCTGATGCAGACGATCCAGATGTATGATCTTCTGGATATCCGGAAGAAATCTTCACCGGGTATCACATTGACTACCAATCTTCTTTATGTTCCATCAGACGAAAGAAATCTGGTATATAAAGCAGCAAAGCTTCTTATGGATGAATTTGATATTCAGGAGGGAATTTCCATGAAGCTTACCAAATCCATTCCGGTGGCAGCCGGAATGGCAGGAGGCAGTTCAGATGCAGCTGCGGCGTTTGTTGGTGTCAATAAGATGTTTCAGCTGGGATTAAGCGAAGAAGAGCTCATGAAACGTGCAGTACAGATTGGAGCAGATGTGCCATATTGCATTATGAGGGGAACTGCACTGGCAGAGGGCATCGGAGAAAAACTGACAAGGCTCCCTCAACTCCCAAAATGTTATATTTTGATCGGTAAACCGGGAGTAAATGTTTCTACCAAGCTTGCCTATGAAAATCTGGATCTTGGAAATCTGGGGGCACGTCCGGACATTGATGGCATGATCGCGGATATTGAGAACGGAGATATTTACAGTATGATTTCCCGCATGGGGAATGTGTTTGAACCAGGAATTATTGCTAAATATCCGGTAATCCAGGAGATCAAAGATCTTATGGAGAAGCATGGCGCACTTAAAGCTATGATGAGTGGAAGCGGCCCTACTGTTTTTGGTATTTTTGATGATAAGAATAAGATGAAGACAGCTGCCAGAATTTTAAGAAGCAGTCATCTGGCCAGGACAGTGTTTGCGACGGAAGTTTTTAACCGCAGGAACTGAGAATTTTTTTTGCAGGAGGTACTTATGATGAATGATTTTTCTGTTGACATGAATGAATATCTGCCATTGAGAGATGTTGTGTTTAACACACTGCGTAAGGCAATTTTGAAGGGAGAACTCAAACCCGGAGAAAGACTGATGGAAATCGCACTGGCAGAACGACTTGGGGTCAGCAGGACTCCTGTTCGTGAAGCTATGCGTAAGCTGGAACTGGAGGGACTGGTTGTGATGATTCCACGTCGTGGTGCACAGGTGGCAAACATCACTGAAAAAGATCTGAATGATGTGCTGGAAGTTCGCATGGCTTTGGAGAATCTGTCCATTGAGAATGCATGTGCACGAATGACAGAAGAGCAGCTGGACGAACTCTGGAAGGCTGCCAGAAATTTTGAAGACACGATGTCAGAAGGTAATCTGGTCAGACTTGCAGAGGCAGATGTGGCTTTTCACGAGGTGATCTACAAGTCTTCTGATAATCGCAGGCTGAATCAGGTGCTTAACAATCTTCGCGAACAGATTTACAGATATCGTGTGGAATATCTCAAGGATGAAGAGACAAGAAATCTTCTGGTCAAAGAACATGAGGAGATTTATGAGGCCATTAAGAACCGCGATCTTAAGAAGGCACAGGAGATCACTTATCAGCATATTGAAAATCAGAGAGAGGCGATCATCCGATCTATCAGAGAGGAAAACCAGGATCGCTGATTTGTTGTATATTCTCGACTGAGATAAATAAAATTGCATAATCTGGTTATTCTAAAAGAGATACATAAATAAATATGTGTCTCTTTTTTATGTTTATGGCAGGAGGATGCAATGGAGCAAAAAATAAAAATCTACAGTGAACTGAGAAAGAATGAAAACTATATCAGAGACAAATTTAAAAATTGTGCGGATATTCTGATTCGACCAATGCGTCTGGGAAATGAAAGTAAAGTGGACTGTCTGATTGTCTATATTGAAGTCGCTGTGTCCAATATGATGCTTGATGATTCTGCACTGGGAAAAATGATAAATCATTTCTGGGAAAGTTCTTCCTATCAGATACAGGAATTTGTAAAAAATAACAGTCTGGGTATTGCAGATGTACGAAAACTTGAAAATATGAAAGACGTACTGTCAGCAATTCTGGCAGGAAATGCCGTTTTCTTTATAGACGGATACGACAAGGCAATGAAAATATCCAGCAAAGGTTATCCGAATCTGGGTGTTTCAGAAGTGGAATCGGAAAAAGTTCTGAGAGGTTCCAAAGAAGGATTTTCTGACTCTGTAAAAACAAATTCCGCGTTGGTCAGAAAAAGAATCAGGGACAGCAGAATGAAGGTTGAGGAAAAAACGACAGGTGTCCGATCCAAAACCATGCTGCAGATTCTCTATATGGAGGATCTGGTTCAGGAGGAGCTTTTGGAGAATATAAAAAACAGTCTGGACGAATATAGAATAGATGGTATTTTTGACAGTGGTATGCTGGAACAGCTGACAGATAAAACCTGGTATTCTCCGTTTCCTCAGTATCAGACAACGGAACGGCCAGATCGTGCAGCAATGGAGATCTTGAACGGAAAGATTGTTCTTCTCTGTGACAATTCTCCGACAGCATTGATTCTTCCGAGTTCCTTTAATGGATTTATGGAGAGCAGTGAAGACTGGTTTCATCATTTTGAAATGACTTCTTTTCTGAGAATTCTAAGATATCTTGCACTGCTTGTGGCAACGCTGCTTCCGGGGCTTTATCTGGCTGTGATACGTTTTCATACACAGATTCTTCCTGCAAATCTGATCTTGTCCTTTGCAAAAGCCAGGGAGGGTGTACCATTTTCCAGTGTGACGGAACTGATTTTTCTGGAATTGTCTTTTGAACTGATCCGGGAGGCGGGAGTGCGTGTTCCGGGAGCATTAGGAAATGCTATTGGAATCGTGGGTGGTCTGATCATCGGTCAGGCAGCAGTCAGTGCGAATCTGGTCAGTCCGATCGTTGTTATGATCGTTGCTCTTACTGCACTGGGTTCCATGGTGATTCCGGAGGAAGAGTTTGCATCAGCTTTTCGATTATTGAAATATATCTTTTTGTTCCTGGGGGGATATCTTGGTATTTTTGGTATTGTTCTGGGAATTTATCTCACGATCTCGCATCTTTGCGGACTTTTGAGTTTTGGCATGCCATATATGCTTCCGTTTATAAAAAAAGTTCCTCGTTGTGATACCGGTGAGGGAATCCTGAGGATCCCATTTCAAAAGAGATGGCAGAGACCACTTTATGCCAGATGGGAACAGAAAATCCGCCTGCGAAAGACTTCGGCCGGAGAGGATGAGAGCAGAGATTTGAAAGAAGGGCAGAAACAGGAGGAGAAGAATTCATGAAATTTGCAGAGAACAACAGAATTTCTCACAGACAGCTTTACAGACAGATGATACTGACCTTTCTGGCACCTTTTCTTGTCTGTCTGCCGGGAAAAAATGGAATTCAGGGAATGAATGGATTCTGGGGTATTGTGCTGGCAGTATCTGTGCTGATACTCTATGTTTTTATACTTTTGCGAGTGACCAGCGGATATTCGGATATGGTACGTTTCCTTGGAAGTTTCTGGGGGCGGATAGCAGGGGTCTTTTTTCTTGTTTATATCATTTTTACCGCAGTATATATTCTGAAAATACTGGAACAGATCATACCGAGATGGCTGCTTATGGGAATTCCGTCAGGGTGGATTTCTTTTCTTGTGATAGTTGTGTGCAGTATAGGAACAGAAAAGGGAATTCAGAGAAGAGGACGGATGGCGGAGATATCAGGAGGCCTGCTTCTGGCAGGTGTTCTTCTTATGATGGTGCTGTGTCTGGGGCAGATACGGGTTGACTATTTACAGGAGATGGCTGAAGCGGAACGAATAAGCGGGGCGGCAGTTGTTCAGGGTGGATATCTTTTTTTGTGTGGATTCTCCGGGGTGGGCCTGCTTCCGTTTATCATGCGTGATGTGGTGAGACCGGGAAGTGTGGGCAAAACGATTATAGGCGCGATTCTTACAGTGGGTGGAATTTTGGCAGGAGTGCTTGTTCTGCTTCCGGCAGTATTTGGATGGAACAGGCTTCTGACAGAAGAGTCTCCAATTCTGCCACTGCTTGCCGGTGCAGCTCTTCCGGGAAACATTCTTGCAAGATTCGATGTACTTTGGATGGGATTTCTCTTATATGGATTGCTGTTTGCACTGGGCAGCCTTTTTTACTATGGACATCAGGTCGTGGAAAAATGCCATCTGGGAACAGCAAAGTACTGGATGGCGGCACTGGTGTTTGGACTGTCATTATTGGAAGTATCAGGTATTGCGGTGAGGACGTTTTACAGAAACTACCTGGAAACCATATTTGTTCCGGGACTTTTATTTATACAGGTGCTGCTTCTTTTCTGTGGGCGGAAGAGAAAAACAAGAAAAACAACTATAGTCGCTTTGATGGCTTTTATTCTTGCATTAAATGGATGTGCAGGAATCGAACCGGAGAAACGAATGTATCCTCTTGCACTGGGAGCAGAGTGGTCAGAAGATGGCTGGACACTCATTTACGGAATGCCGGAACTTCCGAGTGCAGAAGGACAGGAAAAAGAGGAAAGTCAAAATTCTGTGCTGTCGATAAAAGGAAATGATTTTGATGAAATAGAGAAAATCTATAATCGTTCACAGGAAAAATATCTGGATATGGGACATTTGCAGGTGTTGATTCTTAAGAATCAGCTGGTGCAGTCGGAGCATTGGAAGGAACTGCTGGCATATCTGGAAAAAGAGCCTCTGATCGGTGAAAATGTGTATGTGTTTCGTTCAGAATATCCGGAGCAGATCATGAAATGGAACAAAAATGGAAGTTCGACAGGTGAATATCTTCTGGGAATTCTTGAGAACAGAATCCCGGAGCAGGAAAAAAATGGTGTTACATTGCGGCAGGTATATCAGCAGCACTATGAAAACAATACTTTGCTGGACATTCCTGAAATTATTCTGCAGGACGAAGAAATTCAGGTCTGTCTGGAATAAAAATCTGCAAAGTGTGCATACTCCGGACAGAGAATCATTTGCATTTAACAGATTTCCGGAGGTAATAAAATGGACTGGTTAAGAAACTGGAAAAAAAGAATGTTTTTTTCTGTAGCAGTGGGGATGGCGGTAGCAGTGATTTTTTCGGGTGCGCCGAAAAATGTCGAAGATTCTGGTATTATGGCGTGGTGGGGAACCCTGTATCCTCAATTCTGTTTTGAAGATACACATACAGCGGCAGACAATTATGAAAATACGGTAAAACAGCCGCCAAAGCTGTCCTTCTGGCTTGCGAAAGCGCTGGAGAGGTGGTAAGATGTTAAATAATCGTTCAGAAATGCAAGGTGTTTCTGAACGATCAACATCAAACAGAACAGAAGAACTGGAGAAATAGATTTATGAAAATAGACAGAGATGCACCGATCGGTGTATTTGATTCCGGAGTGGGCGGTCTTACTGTCGCAAGGGAGATCATGAGAAACCTTCCATCGGAGAAGATTGTTTATTTTGGTGATACAGCAAGGGTTCCTTATGGAAGTAAATCAAAGGAGACAATTATCCGCTATTCAAGGCAGATCATTCATTTTTTGAGAGAACAGCAGGTGAAGGCGATTGTGATTGCCTGTAATACAGCAAGTGCATTTGCCCTGGATGCAGTAAAGGATGAACTGGATATTCCTGTACTGGGAGTGATTGAAGCTGGGGCAAGGGTAGCAGCAGAGGAAACTCATAATAAAAGAGTTGGTGTGATCGGAACACTTGGAACTGTCGGAAGCGGCATTCATGAAGCATTCCTGAAGCATCTTGATCCGGAGATCACTGTGATCGGAAAAGCCTGCCCATTATTTGTTCCGCTGGTTGAAGAAGGCTGGCTTCATGATCCGGTAACTACCGAGGTTGCTTCCCGGTATCTTCAGGAATTGAAGCAGCAGGAGATTGATACGCTGATTCTTGGATGTACACATTATCCTCTGATACGTTCCACGATCAGAGAGGTTATGGGACAGAACGTACGTCTTGTTAATCCGGCATATGAGACAGCACTGCAGTTGAAGGCTCTTCTTGCAGAACTGGATATTTCCAGCAGCGGGACAGGAGAAGAGGAATTTTCGTATCGTTTTTATGTGAGTGATCTGGCAGATGAGTTTAAGGATTTTGCAAATTCTATTTTGCCATATGATGTGTCGATGGCAAAAAAAATCGACATAGAAAAATATTAAGATCAGGAGGAGCAGACAGATGAACAAAGATGTATTGATACATGTACGTGGTCTTCAGCTGATGGAAACAGACGATGAGCAGGAACCGATTGAGATTGTAGTGCCAGGACAGTATTATTTCCGAAATGGAAGTCATTATCTGCGATATGAAGAAATGCTGGATGATTCTGCACAGACAACGGTAAATTATATTAAAATGTCATCGGAGGGAGTAGAAATCCGAAAACAGGGACAGGTAAACGTACATATGGTTTTTGAACAGGGAAAAAAGAACAAAACTTTTTATAATACACCATATGGAACTCTTCAGATGGGAATTGCAGCAACAGGCCTGGAACTGAAAGAAAGTGAAGACGATATTCAGATGAAAGTGGATTACGCACTTGATATGAATGAAGAACATGTTGCGGACTGTTATCTGACAGTACAGGCACAGTCTAAGGATTCCGATGAATTTGTTTTATAAAGACAAAAATAATGCCCGCGAAGCATTTTGACTTGGCGGGCATTGTCTTTGTTTGATATTATTTGTTTTTGCTGAACATTCTTTTGAAGAATCCCTTTTTCTTAGGTGCCGGTGTTTCAAGAGAACCACGGATTCCCTTTACACCTACGATGTATAAACCGCTTACTTCGGCTTTTACTTCTTTCTTGACAGGGATCAGATCAAAAATTTTCTCATCTGCAATCAGTATGGAAATCTTCGGACCAACTTTAGCCTTAACGATCGGCAGTTTGGAACGGCGCATCAGCTTTGGAGCCTGGTCAATGACCATCTGAGGCAGACCGGATTCTTTGAGTGGAAGTCGTTTCTTATCAATGATCAGCATGGAAACGGTCTGTTTTGCAGCTTCAATCTGTGCCTGCTGTTCTTCTTGCTTTTTCTGAGCTTTCTTTCCGAAGAAATAAAGTGCAACCAGGGCAATGATCAGAATGACCAGGATAACAAGAAGGACGATGCTAAGTGTACTCATAGATACCCTCCTCAATGTGTATATATTTATAAATATTTATGCGAAATATATTCTAACATTATTTATTACAAAAGGCAAATAAATTCACGAAAAATCCGTGAAGAAAAGGAAAAACGGTGGAAATGATATTGGTAAACAGGTATAATATAAAGAACATAAATTGTAAGATCTGGAATAAGAAAAATAACATGAGGTATACTAAAAATTACAGAACAGACGAGATAAGGAGTTAGTATGGAAAGGTATAATGGTAAAAAGAAACCCAGACAACAAGCCGATAAAAAGACATCCCGATCTGTCCAAACAGGAAGGATGACAGAAGAAGAGCGTCAGCGGGAACGCAGGCGGAGACGTCGGGCGTTACAGAGAAAACGAGAGCGTCAGAGAAGGCTTATCCTGGGTATTATGGCTATTGGCATCCTGTTTGTGACAGCTGCGGCAGTCAGGGGAATTGCAGGACGACTCCTTTCATCGTCAGACAGTTCTGATAAGAAAACGGCGGTAAATGCTTCAGATGCTTCGATTTCAGTCAAAGATTCACAGACAACAGAGAAAGCTTCTTCTGAAGCTTCTGCAAAAGACACGCTCAAAGCGGCGAAACGAAAAGCAGCACAGTATGATTACGATGGTGCGATGGAGCTTCTTAAGAAAGATGCCTCATACAGCAGCAACTCTGATATGCAGAATGCAGTCAGCAAATATGAAGAAGCCAAAGCTTCCTGTAAATCATGGCCGCTGGAAGAAGTGACACATATTTTCTATCATACTCTTATCAAGGATCCGAGTAAGGCCTTTGATGGAGACTACAAAGAGGCTGATTATAATCAGGTTATGACTACGATAGATGAGTTTAACAAGATTACACAGACTATGTATGATAAGGGTTATGTAATGGTCAGTATCAAAGATATGGCAAAGGTGAATGAGGATGGAAGTATGTCACCGGGAGAAATCCTTCTTCCAGAAGGAAAGATTCCATTTGTGCTTTCACAGGATGATGTCTGTTATTATCATTATATGGACGGCGACGGATATGCCTCTAAACTGGTTGTAGATGATGAAGGTAAGATCCGAAATGAATATATTGAAGATGATGGAAGTGTATCAGTAGGAGATTATGATATGGTTCCACTGATCGACCGCTTTGTAGAAAAACATCCTGATTTTTCTTACAGAGGAGCCAGGGGTATTGTGGCATTAACCGGATATAATGGGATTCTTGGATATCGAACAGATATCAGCTATGAAACACGTCCGGCAGATCTGGATGATAATAAAGTAGAATGGCTGAATGCACATCCGGATTTCAGCCTGGAAAAAGAACGGGAAGAAGCAAAGAAAGTTGCAGAGGCCATGAAGAAAGAAGGATGGCTGTTTGCCAGTCATACCTGGGGTCATCAGAATGTTGCGCAGATTTCGCTGGAACAGCTTCAGGCAGATACACAGAGATTCAAAGATAATGTAGATCCTCTGATCGGAGGAACGGATATTATCATTTTTGCATTTGGAACAGATTTGACGGTGCAGGAAGATTATTCCGGGGACAAGTTTGAATACCTCAAGAGTGTCGGATACAATTATTACTGCAATGTGGATTCCAGCAAATATTTTGTGCAGATCCGAGACCGTTACTTCCGACAGGGAAGGCGAAATGTGGATGGATATCGTATGTATTATAATCCGGAACTTCTGGAAGATTTGTTTAATGTAAAGGATGTCTTTGATCCAAGCAGACCGACTCCGGTACCACCAATGACTTAAGTTAAGAAAGAGGGAGTTACAACTATGAAGAAAAGAGCTGTGATACTTGGATGTATTTTTTCAGCTTCGATACTTCTAAGCGGCAGTCATATTCTGTCGCTTTTGAATGATACAGCAAAAAAGGAAACAAAAACAGTCAGTACTTATCAGACTGCTTCTCAGGAAGAGGCAGAAACGGACAGTAATGACTCGGAGAAAGAGGATTCTTCAAAATCCAGTAAAGAGCAGTCCATTCTTGATCAGGCAACCATCATGTATCAACAGTATAATTATGATGAAGCAATCAAACTTCTGAAAGGTCAGAAGGAGTTTGTATCAAATAAAGATTATATGGATCTGGCAGCCAAATGTCAGATTTCCAAGTCTTCGCTTGTAGAATATCCGCTGGAAAAGATTACACATGTATTTTTTCATACACTGATCAAAGATACCAGCAAGGCATTTGACGGAGATTCCAAATCAGGTGGATATAATCAGGTAATGACAACGATCAGTGAGTTCAATAAGATCATACAGATTCTTTATGATAAAGGATATGTTCTTGTAAGTCCGCATGATATGGCAACGGTAAACAAAGACGGTACAATGAGCCGTGGAAAGATCATGGTTCCGGAAGGCAAGATTCCGTTTGTACTCTCACAGGATGATGTAAGCTACTATCATTATATGGATGGTGACGGTTATGCATCCAGGCTGGTGCTTGATGAGAATGGTGATGTCAAAACAGAATATATTGAGGATGATGGAAGTGTATCGGTAGGAGATTACGATATGGTTCCGCTTCTGGATGCATTTATCAAAGAGCATCCTGATTTTTCTTATCATGGACGTAAGGGAATTCTTGCGATGACTGGTTATGATGGTGTTCTTGGATATCGTACAGACATTGCCTATAAAGATAAAGAAAACCTTCAGGATGACCAGAAGGCCTTCCTGGACAGTCATCCGGATTTTGATTATGACCAGAATGTGAAGGATGCCAAGAAGGTTGCTGATGCCATGAAAGCAGAAGGATGGGAATTTGCCAGTCATACCTGGGGACATCGGAATGCAACGACTTCCACGGCAGAGGAACTGAAAACAGATGACAAGAAATGGAAAGCTTATGTGGCACCGATCCTTGGTGATACAGATATGGTTATCTTTGCTTTTGGCGCAGATATTGGTGACTGGGAGGGATATTCCAGTGACAATGCGAAATTTGCCTATTACAAAAAAGCCGGATACGATTATTTCTGTAATGTAGATTCCAGTCAGTATTTTGTACAGATCACAGACCAGTATTTCCGCCAGGGAAGAAGAAATCTGGATGGATATCGTATGTACTATAATCCTGACATGCTCAGTGACCTTTTTGATGTATCAGAGGTATGGGATTCTTCCAGACCGACACCGGTTCCGGAGATGTAGGATACAGATTGTTTTGAAAGGAGAATTTTTTTATGAAGAAAAAAGTAGTAGCAGCAATGTTAGTAGCGTGCATGGCAGTATCTCTGACCGCTTGTGGAAGTAAAGAAAATTCTGATAAAGATACCACAAAGACAGAGGCAGTCGCTGATAAATCAGAAGATAAAGAGGAGTCCAAAGATTCCGATTCTAAAAAAGAAGAGACAAGAATTGTTTCTGTAAAAGATATTTCCGACTATGTTACAATCGGGGAGTACAAGGGTTTTACTCTGGACCGTTACACACAGGCAGTAACAGATGATGATGTTAATGCAGAGATCAGTTATGAACTGCAGGACAAGGGAACGGAAGTCAAGGACGGAACCGTTGAAGAAGGAGATACTGTTACTATTAATTTCACCGGTACGGTTGATGGCGAGGAATTTGACGGAGGCTCAGCAGAAGATTATGAACTGGTTGTCGGTGAAGGTGACATGGGAATTGATGGCTTCGAAGAGGGTCTGGTTGGAATGAAAAAAGGTGAAACCAAAGAACTGACGCTTACTTTGCCGGAAGGATACAGTGATGATGATTCCCTTTCCGGCAAGGAGGCAATCTTTAAGGTTACTCTTCAGAAATTTACAAGACCTTCTGAATTGACGGATGAATGGGTTACTTCCAATACAGATTACAAGAGCGTAGATGAGTATAAGAAGTCTGTAAGGGATAATCTTGAAAAACAGGCTGCTACAACAGCAGACAATGAATTGTATGCAACAGCATGGTCTCAGGTACTTGATGCATCTGAAATCAAGAAGTATCCAGAGGAAGAAGTCAAAAAAGCAGAAGAAAATTATAAGGCGTTATATGAGCAGTCAGCAAAAGACAATGACATAGAACTGAGTGATCTGCTGGAAGCATGGGGACTTACAGAAGAAGACTTTGAGGAAGAATGCAAGAATTATGCTGAATCCAAAGTGGAACAGAATCTGATCGTTCAGGGAATTATCGATGCAGAAGGATTAAGTCTGAACGATAAAGAAACAGAAGACTTAAAGAATAATCTGCTTGCGGATTACGGAGTAGAAAGCATAGATGAACTGATTGAAGCATATGGCGAAGATGAAGTGAACGAATCACTGGCACTTCTTCGAGTAGAGAAATTTATTGTGGAACAGTCAACTGTAAACGAAAAAACTGGAAGTGCAGAGGATCCTATCGAGAATGAAGATGCATATTCTGACGCAGAAAATACAGACTCAGAACTGATGGAAGACGATGGAAGCGACGCGGAGCAGGAAGCCTCAGAGGAAGATATGGCAGGAGAAGTCATGGAGGATGATACGGTAGAGGAATAAACAAATATTTAACAAAAGACAATTGTATTTCCATAATAAATGCGTTATGATAATAAGATGAATGTGTTACTGAAGTACCATAAACAGTAACATCAGAGGCAACTGTGAGGGTACTGAACAGTTACCATCAGAGATAAAATACAGCAGGTGGAAATCATGGACAAAAAAGTATTGCGTGAGAGAATACGCAAAAAACAACAGCAGGTAAGACGACGCAAGATGATGCGGCTGGGCGCATGTGTCATTGCTGTGATTCTTGTCGTCGTGTTTGTTATAAGAGGAATTCTGATTCCTGTTGTCAACAGGATCAGCGGCAGGAATGTTGAGAAACCAGCCAAGGTTCAGGCTGAAGTTGATAATACAGATTCCGAAACCGTCTCGGATGGTACTGCAGACACTGCATCGGGAACGACAACAGCAGTAAATTCAGCAGTAAGGTATCCGCTTAAGAATGATTCGGCAAAGGCATTTCAGCTGTCTATTGGATGGAATGAAAATGAGAAAGGCAAATGGTATCAGAATGCAGATGGAACCTATTATGCAAATGGTATGCAGGAGATAGATGGTTCCAAGTATTATTTTGATGAAAACGGTTATATTCAGACCGGCTGGGTAAGTGTTGGATTTGATGATTATTATTTTAATGATGATGGTACATATGATCCGAATACACATAAACCGAGAATTGCACTTACTTTCGATGATGGACCGGGAGAATATACAGATGAACTTCTGGATTGTCTGGAAGAGAATAATGCGCATGCGACCTTCTTTATGTTGGGACAGAACGTGGGCTCCTGGCAGTCAACTGTACAGAGAATGGTAGATATAGGATGTGAGATTGGAAACCACAGTTGGGATCATCCGAGTCAGACACTGTTAAATATGTCAATGGATGATGTTCTGGCAGAATTTCAGAAGACGGATGATGCCTTGAAGGAAGCCTGTGGACAGATTTCTACAGTAGCCCGGGCACCATATGGAGCCGCAAACCAGGATATTTTTGATGCGGTACAGAAGCCATTCTTTATGTGGTCACTGGATACAGAGGACTGGAAACTGATGGATGCAACGGCAGATTATAACGCGGTTATGAATGGAGATCTGACAGACGGAACGATTATTTTGATGCATGATATTCATGAACCTTCTGTTCAGGCGGCATTAAAACTGATACCGGATCTTACTGCTCAGGGATATAAGCTGATGACAGTCAGTGAACTTGCAGCAGCCAAGAATGTAACCTTACAGAATGCAAGTTATTCACAGTTCTGGGACAGTCAGCTTCAGGCAGGAACGATCCCGGGATATAATGGAAACTCAGATTCAGCATCCACAGATGATGGAAGCAGTGATGTTTCTGATGGATCAGACAGTTCTTCTGATGGCACAGATGTAAGTGATGGAAGTTCTTCCGAAGATTCCAGTGATGGTTCGGAAGACAGTAGTTCAGGAGACAGCAGTTCGGGAGATGGAAGCTCCGATGGAGACGATTCGTCGGGCAGTGGTGATTCATCAGGAGGTGGTGATTCCGAAAGTGACGGTTCCTATGATGACAGTTCCGGATCGGAGGATTACGGAGATGATTCTTCCGGTGACAGTGATTCAGGGGATTATTATGATGAGGATTCCAGCGGTGATGATTCGTATGATACATACTAAATAAGAAGTACAGATGAGGACAAAGCAAAGAAAAAGTTTTGTCCTCATTTTTTATTTGCAGATATGAAAACTCACAGTACTTTTAGTTGACGAAGACAAACCACGTTGGTATAATATGACTATAAATGGGCTGAAATGAGAGTGGTAAAATGTGCAGATTACCGATAAATATGCGAATATAAAATCAGCCAGTATGGATCTGCTCTGTCAGAAACCATAAAGAAACTGATAGAGGATTGAAAGAAAGAGTGTATATTAAGGAGGAAGTTCTGGATGGGAGAGAAAATGCAGTTTACAGAACTGGATCAATATCTGTTTGGACAGGGAACGCATTATGACATTTATAAGAAATTAGGAGCACATCCTACGACACAGCGCCGTAAAAAGGGCGTTTATTTTGCAGTATGGGCACCAAATGCCAGATCTGTTTCTGTCATTGGAGATTTTAATAACTGGGATAACCAGGCGAATCCTATGAATAAAGTAGGAGAGATTGGAGTATACGAGCTTTTTGTTCCAGGTGCCAAGGCTGGAGATTTGTATAAGTTCTTTATAGTCGGCTATCATGGTGAGGAACTTTATAAGGCAGATCCATATGCAAATGAATCAGAGCTCCGACCGGGAACGGCATCCAGGATCACAGATATTACAGATTATAAATGGAAAGATACCACATGGATCAAGAAACGTCAGGAGTTTGACGAGAAGCGTGATCCAATGGCAATCTATGAGGTTCATCTTGGTTCCTGGAAGAAACATCCGGCAGAAAATGAGGATGATCCGGGATTTTATAACTATCGCGAATTTGCACATGAACTGGCTGCATACGTTAAGAAAATGGGCTATACGCATGTAGAACTTATGGGAATTGCAGAGCATCCGTTTGACGGATCCTGGGGATATCAGGTGACAGGATATTACGCACCGACATCACGATATGGTACAGCACAGGACTTTAAGTATATGGTGGATTATCTGCACAGAAATAAGATAGGTGTTATTCTTGACTGGGTTCCGGCACATTTCCCGAAGGATGCACATGGACTTGCCAATTTTGACGGAACTGCTGTATATGAACATGAAGATCCGAGACAGGGAGAGCATCCTGACTGGGGAACCAAGATCTATAATTATGGAAGACCGGAAGTAAAGAATTTCCTGATCGCAAATGCACTGTACTGGATCGAAGAATGTCATGTAGACGGACTTCGTGTAGATGCAGTGGCATCTATGCTGTATCTGGATTATGGCAAGAAAGACGGCGAATGGGTTGCCAACAAATATGGTGACAATAAGAATCTTGAGGCGATAGAGTTCTTTAAGCATCTGAATACGGTTGTTCTTGGAAGGAATCATGGTACGGTCATGATCGCAGAGGAATCTACAGCATGGCCTAAGGTTACCGGTAAGGCAGAGGATGATGGTCTTGGATTTTCTCTGAAATGGAATATGGGATGGATGAATGATTTCCTGGAATATATGAAGCTGGATCCATATTTCCGTAAAGGAAATCATAACAAGATGACTTTCTCCATGACATACGCATACAGCGAGAAATATGTACTCGTTATTTCCCATGATGAAGTTGTTCATCTGAAATGCTCTATGCTGAATAAGATGCCGGGTTATCCGGATGACAAATTCAAGAATCTGAAGGCCGCGTATGCATTTATGATCTTCCATCCGGGCAAGAAGCTTTTGTTCATGGGACAGGACTTCGGACAGCTTCGAGAGTGGAGTGAAGAAAGAGAACTTGACTGGTATCTTCTGGAAGAAGACAATCACAAAGATCTGCAGAACTTTGTGAAAACACTGTTCCATATGTATAAGAAATATCCTGCACTTTATGCCGGAGATAATGATCCGAATGGATTTGAATGGATCAATGCAGATGATGCAGACAGAAGTATATTCAGTCTGGTACGTAAGTCACCTACCAAACGAAACAATCTGTTGTTCGTTGTAAATTATACGCCGGTAGAACGTACAGATTATTGTGTTGGCGTTCCGAAGAATAAACAGTACAAACTTATCATGGATGAACACGGTCTTCTGGACAAACCGGAAGTATTTAAGGCAGAGGCAAAGGAATGTGATCACAGAGAGTTTTCTTTTGCATATCCGCTTCCGGCATATGGAATTGCTGTGTTTACATACTAATTTTTGTTATAAAGGCATTGCAATTTGCAAAAATATGGTTTATACTGAACGCGAATTAGAAAGCAACTAATTGATTAAAATCTCGAAAGGAGAATAAAAATGAAAGTATCCAACATTAAAGATATCGACAAATTTTTTGAAGTAGTAGACAGCTGCAAAGGAAGAGTAGAACTTGTAACAGGTGAGGGAGACAGACTGAATCTGAAATCCAAATTATCCCAGTATGTATCTCTGGCAAATATTTTCTCCGGTGGAGAGATCCCGGAACTGGAAATCGTTGCTTATGAGAAAGAAGATATTGATAAACTTCTGAGCTTCATGATCAACGGCTGATCAAAGGAATGAATAACATTACTGTAAACGGTAATGATAAACACAGTGGGGGCGTGACTGGTTCATGTCCCCACTGGCATTATGCATGGCAAAATTAACCAGGGGGTGCATGCACTTCCTGGTCAAGCTACGTTTGGAGTTAGCCTTGCTAAACACTGTATTAAGAAAGGATATGAATATACCATGGAAAAGACAAAAATTGATATTATTTCCGGTTTTCTTGGAGCCGGTAAAACAACTCTGATCAAAAAACTCCTCAAGGATGCGTTTAAAGACGAGCAGGTTGTACTGATCGAGAATGAATTCGGAGAGATTGGAATCGACGGCGGATTTCTTAAAGAAGCGGGAATCCAGATCCGTGAAATGAATTCAGGATGCATCTGCTGCTCACTGGTAGGAGATTTTGGCGCATCTCTCAAAGAGGTGATCAGCAAATATCATCCGGACAGAATCCTGATCGAGCCATCCGGCGTCGGAAAACTCTCAGATGTTATCAAAGCAGTTCAGGGTGTTGAAGAAGAAACAGGTCTGGTACTTAACAGCTATACAACGGTTGTTGATGCAAAGAAATGCAAGATGTATATGAGAAACTTTGGTGAGTTCTTCAATAATCAGGTAGAATATGCCGGTGCGATCATCATGAGCCGTACAGATATTGTGGATGAGGCAAAAGCTCAGGCCGCAATGGAACTTCTTCGTGAAATTAATCCAAAGGCAGCTATCATTACTACACCGATCGAAAAACTGGAGGGTGCAAAAATCCTGGAGGTTATGGAACATCCGGTATCACTGGAGCAGGAAATGATGGAAGAAGAAGTATGCCCGGAATGTGGACATGTTCATGAACATGGTCATCACCATCATGATCATGAGGAACATGAGCATCATCATGACCATGAGTGTGGATGCGGCCATGACCATGAACACGAGGAGCATGAGCACCATCATCACGATCATGAGTGCGGATGCGGCCATGACCATGAACACGAGGAGCATGAGCATCATCATCACGATCATGAGTGTGGATGTGGACATGATCACCATGATCATCACCATCATCATGCAGATGAGGTATTTACAAGCTGGGGACGCGAGACAATTAAGAAATATACAAGAGAGAATCTTGAGAAAATTCTTGAGACTCTGTCAGAGACAGAAGAATATGGAGTTATTCTTCGTGCAAAGGGAATGCTTCCGGCAGAAGACGGAACATGGATCTATTTTGATATGGTTCCGGAAGAAACAGAGATCCGCGAGGGGGCACCGGAATATACAGGACGTCTCTGCGTGATCGGTTCAAAACTTAAAGAGGATAAACTGGCTGAACTTTTTGGCCTGTAATAACGGAGGAACATACAGACAATGGAAGAAATCAAAGTGCCGATTTATTTAATGACAGGTTTCCTTGAAAGTGGAAAGACTTCTTTTCTGAATTTTACTATTCAGCAGGATTATTTTCACACAGACGGAAAAACTCTTCTGATTCTCTGCGAAGAGGGTGAGGAAGAATACGATGAGGCTGCACTGAAAGCAAACAATACAGTTGTGGAAATTATCGAAAATAAAGAGGATTTTACAACTGAAAGACTGGTTGCCATGGATATTCTTCATCAGCCGGAACGAGTTATCATTGAATATAATGGAATGTGGCTTGTAAGTGACTTCGAAAAAATGCAGCTTCCACAGGGCTGGGGGGTAGAACAGCAGATCACCTGCGTAGATGCCAGTACCTTCCAGATGTATATGGCAAACATGAAATCCATTTTTATGGATATGATAAGAAACAGCGATATGGTTATTTTTAATCGCTGTAAGGAGGACGATCCACTCCCGACATATCGTCGTGGAATCAAGGTTGCGAACCAGAGAGCAGAAGTTATCTTTGAAGATGAAGAAGGTGAACTTGGAGATATTTTCCAGGATGAAATGCCATTTGACATAAATGCACCGGTGATCGATATTCTGCCTGAGGATTATGGTATCTGGTTTGTAGATGCCATGGATCATCCGGAAAATTATGAAGGCAAAACGGTCAAATTTAAAGCCAGAGTCATGAAGCCGCGTGGAATGGGAAGTAAATTCTTTGTTCCGGGACGTACTGCTATGACCTGCTGTGCAGATGACACCACTTTTCTTGGCTATGTATGCAAGAGTGCCTATGCACCAAAGCTGAATCCAGGAGAATGGGTAGAAGTTACCGCAAAAATTGGTGTGGAGAGAAGAAACGAGTATCAGGGAGAAGAGGGAATCGTTCTTTATGCAGATCATGTAGAAGTCTGCGAACCGCTGGCAGATGAGATGGTTTACTTTAATTAAAACTAAGCGAGGAAATTTGAATGTATTTGATTGTAGGTTTGGGAAATCCCGGAAGGCAGTATGAAGCAACACGCCACAATATGGGATTTGATGTGATTGACAAACTGGTAGAAGAATACCAGGTTCCCCAGGGCGGTGTGAAGTTTAATGCCATGTATGGAAAAGGTATCATCGGAGGGCAGCCGGCTCTCCTTATGAAACCTCTGTCTTATATGAATCTCAGCGGAGGTCCGGTACGGGAGATGGCAAACTACTTCAAAATCGATCCGGAGACAGAGATGATCGTTATCTATGATGACATTGATTTGGATCCGGGACAGCTTCGGATCCGTAAGAAGGGCAGTGCCGGAGGACATAATGGAATCAAGAATATCATCCAGGAACTGGGAACGCAGAAATTTGTACGTATCAAAGTTGGGGTAGGTGCAAAGCCAAAGGGATGGGATCTTGCAGATTATGTTCTTGGCAGATTTGGAAAAGAAGACCGCAAACTCGTTGATGAGGCACAGGAACGGGCATGCAAGGCAGTAGAACTGATTTTGTCGGACGGCCCGGATGCTGCCATGAATGAATACAACAAAAAACTGGAGGTTGTATGAAAACATTTTTGCGTCCTCTGCAGAATCTTGCAGAGATGGAAGCAATATGCAGACAGGCAAAAAATAATCGTGGAATACTGGAGATCAGTGGTTGTATGGAGTCCCAGAAAGCTCATTTTATATATGGGCTTTCCGGGCTTTTTCCATCTCATCTGATTTTGGCAGAAGATGAGAAAGCTGCGAAAGAGCTGTATGAAGATTATCGTTTTTATGATAAGAATGTATATTATTACCCTGCAAAGGATCTGCTTTTTTTTCAGGCAGATATTCATGGAAATCTCCTGATCCGTCAGAGGATGTGCGTTATTAAGGCATTGCTGGAGCAGAAAGAGGATATTACAGTTGTCACCAGTATAGATGGATGCATGGATTATCTTCAGCCGCTTGATAAAATTGAAAAACAGCTGCTTCATTTCCGAAATGACAGTACACTGGATATGGATAAGCTCAAGGATGCACTTGTTCATATGGGATATGAGCGTGTGGGTCAGGTTGAGATGCCCGGACAGTTTTCTGTTCGAGGTGGGATTGTGGATATCTATTCTCTCACAGAAGAGAATCCGTGGAGAATTGAACTCTGGGGAGATGAGATTGATTCCATCCGTACATTTGATTCGCAGAGCCAGCGTTCTCTGGAAAATCTTGATGAAATTACCATCTATCCTGCTATAGAGCAGCCTGTCGAAAAGGGTGGAGTTTCTTTCCTGGATTATTTTTCGGAAGAGAACAGTCTTGTGTTTTTGGATGAGCCGAACCGTCTGGAGGAAAATGCAAAAGCAGTAGAAGAAGAATTTCGTCAGAGCTGCGAGAACCGTCAGCAGAAAGGGGAGGGAAATCTTTCCCAGAGCTGGATGTGCAGCTGGGAAAAACTGAGACATAAGCTGAATGACCGAAACTGTATTTCCGTGTCACTTATGGAACCCAAACGGGCGGACTGGAAGATCACAGAACAGTTTAATCTGACAGTGAAATCTGTGAGTTCCTATCAGAGTAGTTTTTCACTTCTGGTCAAGGATCTTAAACAGTATAAGAAGCAGGGATATCAGATTGTACTTCTTTCAGGATCCAGAACCAGGGCAGAGCGTCTTGCGAAGGATCTTCAGGATGAGGGATTGAGTGCCTTTTACGGAAAAGATTTTGATCATGTGCTGGAACCTGGTGTGATCATGGTTGCATATGGGCATGCCCGTCGAGGATTTGAATATCCTTTTATTAAATTTGCAGTTATCACCGAGACGGATATTTTTGGAAAAGAGCAGAAGAAGCGAAAGAAAAAGAAAGAATATAACGGAAAGCGGATTCAGGATTTCTCAGAGCTTTCTATTGGAGACTTTGTTGTTCATGAGAAGCATGGGCTGGGCATTTATCGTGGCATTGAGAAGGTTGCAGTAGATAAGGTTGCGAAGGATTATATCAAGATTGAATATCGTAATGGAAGCAATCTGTATATACTTGCCACGCAGCTTGATGCCCTGCAGAAGTATGCCGGGTCAGAAACTGCCAGACCGCCGAAGCTGAATCGGCTTGGTGGTCAGGAATGGAAAAAAACAAAATCCAGAGTTCGTGGTGCTGTTCAGAATATCGCGAAGGAACTGGTGGAGCTTTATGCGGTCCGTCAGGAAAAAGAAGGATATGTCTGTGGACCGGATACGGTATGGCAGAGGGAGTTTGAGGAGATGTTTCCTTATGAGGAAACAGAGGATCAGCTTGCTGCGATAGAGGATACCAAGAAAGATATGGAGAGCACCAAGATCATGGATCGTCTTGTATGCGGGGACGTAGGCTATGGCAAGACAGAGATTGCCCTTCGTGCGGCGTTTAAAGCCGTTCAGGAGAGCCGTCAGGTCGTCTATCTGGTACCGACTACTATTCTTGCACAGCAGGTCTATAATACCTTTGTACAGCGAATGAATGAGTTTCCGGTGCGAGTGGATCTTCTGTGCCGTTTTCGTACACCGTCCCAGCAGCAGAAAACCATTGCAGATCTGAAAAAAGGACAGATTGACATAATTATCGGAACGCACAGAGTGCTGTCAAAAGATGTCACATTCAAAAACCTGGGCCTTCTGATCATCGATGAAGAACAGAGATTTGGTGTTGCCCATAAAGAAAAAATCAAACAGCTTAAGAAAGACGTTGATGTACTGACACTGACGGCAACTCCGATCCCAAGAACTCTTCATATGAGCATGATCGGAATCCGTGATATGAGTGTTCTGGAAGAGCCGCCTATGGATCGTGTTCCAATTCAGACCTACGTTATGGAATACGATGAAGAAACTGTCCGGGAGGCGATCAACAGGGAACTTCGAAGAGACGGACAGGTTTATTATGTATACAACCGGGTGAATGACATTGCAGATGTGGCAGCACGTCTCTCTAAACTTATTCCAGATGCGAGAGTTGATTTTGCACATGGACAGATGAGTGAGAGAGAACTGGAGGCCGTCATGTATTCATTTATCAATGGGGAGATCGATGTGCTGGTTTCTACAACGATCATAGAGACAGGACTTGATATTTCGAATGTAAACACGATGATCATCCATGATTCGGATCGTTATGGGCTTTCGCAGCTTTATCAGCTTCGGGGAAGAATCGGACGTTCCAATCGTACTGCGTATGCATTCTTAATGTACCGCAGAAATACAATGCTTAAAGAGACAGCAGAAAAACGACTGTCAGCGATCCGAGAATACACAGATCTTGGAAGTGGATTCAAGATCGCCATGAGGGATCTTGAACTGCGTGGAGCAGGAAACCTTCTTGGCGCAGAGCAGCATGGTCATATGAATGCGGTTGGATATGATCTTTACTGCAAGATGCTCAGCGAGGCAGTAAAAGAAGCAAAAGGAATCCATACAATGGAAGATTTTGAAACAACGATCGATCTGAACATGGATGCTTTCATTCCGGATACCTATATCAGTAATGAGTATCAGAAACTGGATATTTACAAAAGAACTGCAGGCATTGAAACAACACAGGATTATGATGATATGCTGGAAGAGCTTCTGGATCGTTTTGGGGAGCCGCCGAAGGCAGTATTAAACCTTCTGACGATTGCCAGACTCAAGGCACTTGCACACAGGAGTTATGTGACGGAGATCAAGCAGACAGGAAAAGATATGAAGATCACGCTGTATGAACGTGCAAAGCTGAATCCGGCAGGATTTCCGGAACTGATGCAGAAATACAGGCGGGGGCTTCAGTTTAAAAATGAGCAAGAACCGAAATTCATTCTGACTCCGGTCGGAAATATTCTGACAGCCCTCACCGATTTTCTGAATGAACTGGAAAAGCTGGTGGAAGAATAAAGTAACTGTTCACAGCAACAGAATAAATCCTGACTTAAGGGAACAGCAGGAGAAACGTGTCTATTTTGTGAAAAAACATGGTTTCTTGAGGAATATCCTTGCCCTCAAAGAGAAAAAAGTTTATACTCATACTATTAGGTTATTGCCTACAGGCAATCATGGAGGAAAATATGAAAGAAATGACAAAGAAAACAGCCGTTGTTGCTATGGCAGGTATTATGGCTGCAGGGATGCTTACCGGATGCGGTGAGAAGAAATTAGACGGAAGCAAGACGGTTGCTACAGTAGATGGAACAAAGATTCCACTGGGAGTTGTAAGTCTTTCTGTCAGAGAAGGTCAGATGCAGACAGAAGCTATGTACAGAAGTTATATGGGCGGCTCTGATTTTGATATCTGGGATACAGAAGCAGAGAAAGGCAAAACCTACGGAGAGCAGGCTGTAGAAGAATCTCTCAAGGATGTAGAGCTTATGTACATCATGAAAGCAAAGGCAGCAGACTATGATGTTGAACTGACAGATGAGGATGAGAAGGCGATTGCAGAAGCAGCAGCTTCATTTATGGAAGCAAACTCTGAGGAAACGATTGCAGATCTGGCAGTGACAGAAGATCAGGTTAAGACTTATCTGGAACTTCAGACTTACAAACAGAAGATCCATGATCCGATCATTGCAGATGTAGACAAGAATGTTTCCGATGAGGAAGCACAACAGTCTTCTTTTGAGTATGTCAGCGTCAGCACAGCGGATTTAAGTGATGATGAGATCAAAGAAAAGAAGGAAGATGCACAGAAGATCCTGGATGGCCTTAAGGCAGATCCGGATGGAGATTTCAGTGAAATCGCCAAATCTGTAGATGATTCTTATTCTTCCCTGAGTGGTACCTTTGATGCAAACGAGACCAGTGAGGATGAGGACACAGATGACGAAGATGCAGATGAGGACAGCAGTTCTTACAGCGGTACTTATCCGGAGGAAGTGATCGATGTTCTTCGGACACTCGATGATGGAGAGGTTGCCTCCGATATCATCGAAACAGATACAGCATATTATGTTGTAAAACTGGACAAGAAGGATGATGAAGAAGCGACAGAGACCAAGAAAGAAAGCATCATTTCTACAAGAGAGCAGACACTGTATACAGACACTACAGAGAAGTGGCTGGATGATGCAGACATCAAAGAAGAAAAGAAAGTTCTCAAGACTCTTAAAGTAACAGACAATCATAAATATGTTGCACCGACTGCAACACCGGCTCCTACGGAGGAAGCTGCTGAGACTGAGGAGGTTACAGAAACTCCGGAGGTAACAGAAGCAGCAGATACCACAACAACACCGGAAGCTACGGAAGCACCTTCCTACAGTACAGATACATCTCTGACAGTTAAGGATGGAGATACTGTAAATATTGATTATGTAGGTAAGATCGACGGAACAGCTTTCGATGGCGGAAGTACTAATGGACAGGGAACAGACCTTGAGATTGGTTCCGGAAGTTATATTGATGATTTTGAAGATCAGCTCGTAGGAGCTCATCCAGGAGATGAAGTAGAAGTAACCGTAACTTTCCCGGATGATTACGGCGCGGCAGATCTTGCCGGAAAAGAAGCAGTATTTGATGTTACTGTGAATGGAATTTATGAATAAAAAACTGTAAAAATCGAGCCCCGCAGCATTCGCTGCGGGGCTGTTTAAATGGAAATATGTTAAAGTTGTTCACTATTATCCTCAGAAAAACTTCCTGTCACATGAATACCATTGATTTCAACATCTCCCTCCATTGGGATGACAATACATTTACGTCCATTAATGATCTGGGTTTCAATTAGTGCCGCGCGGTCCGGGTCCACATGGATGACAACGTCAGGGGTTTTGATTTCCGTCCGGCGGGTGTTAGTAATGTTGGACACCATGAGAGATGCATTTTCTCCGGCAGTGGCTTCATAACACTGGTCAAAGGTTTCCATTTTTTCTTCTTCGACACCACATTCTTCGAAGAGACGTTTTACTTCCGGCTTGGTTAGAACGGCCGGTTCAGGAGAATCCTTCTGTGATTCAATCCACTCATTTAACTTCTCATGAATGTTCATGACAGTATCATAAGCACAGTCTTCCCCCAGGGTTTCCTCTACAAGGGCATTGAAGGAATCTCTTTGTCCACCGGCTGAAAGCGGAGTCTCACAGCCAAACAGTTCGTCTACAAAAGTACTGCGGAGTTTTTCTGCATTTTTGGAGTAATAGAGAAGTCCGTGGATATCTGTGCTGCGGTCATTGAATACAGGGAACAGAAATCCAAGGTCAGGCATTTCTACGATCCAGTCACGGATACGATCCTCAATGTTATTGGTTTTGGCATTGTAGCAGAGCCCTGCCTTGGAAAGGTTTACAGGACAGATGCTGCACAGAATGTGATCATAAATTTCATCAGAGGCGTCAAACATTTCCTGGCCATCGGAGGACTTGCCGGGGATATCATATACGGCATGGATCAGGATGATGTAATAATTCTCCCCGTAATCATAAGCCTGGATAACCTTATCATAAAACTCTTCCAGAATAGAATCATCCTGGAGTTTACTTCCTCGCAGACGAAGAAGGAATTCCTGAGTACCTCCTTCTTTTTCCTGTTCAAGAGGAAAGTCCATATTGATGAGGTTTTTGCCGACGGTACCGGAAAGTGTTTTTTTGAAGATTTCAAAGTATTTGAACATTTCTTCTTCAGAAAGAGAAAGAAATGCTTCTTTCAGTTTGGTTTTTTTGTTTTTTTCTCCGTCAACATAGCAGCCGCAGATGCGTGTAATAGCACAGTTGTTGGGTGTGAATTGTTTCTTGATTTCGGATATTTCTTTTTTATTCATAAACAAACTCCTTGTATCTGAAAATATAAAAAGTATTTCTGGTCAGAAAAAAAGGGCCATAAGGCCCTTTTTACAAGTTAGATTTTGGAATAACCAAAACCGTTTACCAGTGCATCCAGTTTCTGTTTCTGGGCACATAAAGGACAGGTTGCAGCAGAATAAGAACCATAATTCGGAAGATCCTGATGGTTAAAAATACTGTAAACCGGCAGACCGGCAATGCTGGTAGCTGCACTGAAAATGGAAGCAATGCCGCGGATCGCACCGCCATAATACAAAATACTTTCAATTGCACGGGACAGAGTTTCTCCGGTAGTGATCGAGCCATCCAGGATCAGGATGTTTTTGCCACGGATCATTGGCTGAATGTTATCGCGGAAGATAATCTGTCCGGAGTTATTGTATTCCGGTGAAGTGATATAAATAGTCTGATGAGAATTCATGGAATAAACACCGGCTCTGGTAAGCGTTTCTGCCAGATAAGCTCCGACAACTTCCAGTCCGCTCATACAGATGATCGTATCGACAGGAATACTTGTTTCGTAGTTGGCAGCCAGTGCTTCCGCGATGCGCATTGCCTCAGAACTTCTGGAACGCATGGTAGTGAGATCCAGATAGTGGGTGATGTGAGACTGCGGCGTTGCAAAATGTCCAGCATAAACCTTGAGCTGGATCTTCTTATTGCTGCGAGCATAAATTTTGGTCATTTTTGATTCCATAAAATCCCTCCCTAAAATATTATAAGATTTCTGTGCGGAATGCTTCTGCAATCCCACTGAGCTGATAACGGTCAGCAAGATCCTGGATTCCGGTCATGATTTCTTCACGGCTGAAATTGTGGGCTTCCAGGAAGTCATCGTCCTTTCCATTAAGATTATAATAAAAAAGAAGGCCGATCTCCAGATTCTGGCGGTCACCATCACAGGTCATTTCATATAACTGGTTCTCTGCTTCATCGATCCGTCCCTCATCTGTTAAAGCAAGCAGTTCCTCAAGTACTGTTCTGGCAGAGGCATCTTCGATCACCTCCGGGGACAGTTCAGATGCATTTACCTGAAAAAGCATCCTCATAACTGCATGAATCATTTCACGGATCTGGCGAAGTATAAAATCATCCTGAAGCATTTGTTTCTCCCTTCTGAATCGTGCAGCTGCCAGTCTGGTGAACAGTCACGATTTCATAAAATATCTATCTTTAGATTACCACAAACGACACGGTTCTACCAGTGAAAAATTATTCATAATCCTTCCTAAATTTCTTTACGGGAAATTTTGGGAATGCTATAATATATTTTTATAGGAGTTAGTTATAGGAAAGTACGCGAATAGAAAGGATGCCATGGAAACACAGCAGGAATATAAAATGACAAAACATGAATGGGAAATCATGCTGAAGGAATTGCAAAAGGTATTTTCCATTGTGCGCCTCCTGAATGAAGAGGAACTGCGTACAGGCAGAATACAGGGAAGTACAGATATGACAGAAGGATGCGAATGCTATGCACTCTGGAACAAACGCACCCGCTGTGATAACTGCATCTCCAGGGCGGCCTTTGCAGAAAAAGACAAAAAAACAAAACTTGAATTTATAGACGGAGATATTTTTCAGGTAGTATCCAGGTATATTGAAATAGAGGGTATCCCCTATGTGGTTGAACTGGTAAATAAGCTTGATGGAGATATTCTGATAAATGAGGATGGCAGAGATGAGATGCTCAAGAAGCTGATCCGATATGACAGGGAACTGTATATGGACGCACTGACAGGAGCATATAACAGACGCTATTACGAAGATCAGCTTAAGCAGACTGAGATGGTTGCCGGAGTTGCAATGATCGATTTGGATGATTTTAAGCTTCACAATGATACCTATGGCCATAATGCCGGTGACCTTGTTCTGGAAACGGTTGTAAATGTTATACGGAACAGCATCCGTAAGACAGACGTGCTAGTACGCTTTGGCGGTGATGAGTTCCTTCTGGTTATGCCGGATATTCTGGAAGCCTCATTTCAAAAGAAACTGAAGCAGATACAGAACGAGATTCATGAAGCAGAAGTTCCGGGATATTCACAGCTTCAGGTTTCTGTCAGTATAGGTGGAGTATTGTCCACACATGGAACAATAGAAGATGCAATACATAAAGCAGATCAGTGTATGTATCAGGCAAAGACAAGTAAGAACATGGTTGTCACGGAAAGTGATCTGCAGCATGAAACACAGAATATCACAAATCCATCAGCAACTCATAAATACAAGATTCTGATCGTAGACGATTCAGAAATGAACAGAGAGATTCTTTCTTCCATTCTTGGAGATGAATTTGATATTCTTGAGGCAGCAGACGGAAAGGAATGTATTTCTGTCATAAGGAAATATGGACGTGATATTGCTCTGGTTCTTTTGGATATTGTGATGCCTGAGATGGATGGATTTGAGGTTCTGGAATTCATGAATAAACATGAGTGGATTGATGATATTCCGGTGATCATGATCTCAAGCGAGGATTCGGCAGCCAGTGTCAAAAAAGCCTACGAAATGGGTGTATCAGATTATATAAACAGACCATTTGATGTGGAGGTTGTTCATCGACGAGTGTTTAATACGATCAAGCTTTATGCAAAACAGCGCAGACTGATAGCTTTGATCACAAACCAGGTATATGAAAAAGAAAAGAACAACCGTATCCTGATTGAAATCTTAAGTCAGATCGTAGAATTCCGAAATGGTGAAAGCGGGCGTCATGTTCTGAATGTAAATATCATCACAGGAATTCTTCTGGAGCAGCTGACACAGATTACAGACAAGTATAATATTTCATGGTCAGACAGACTTATCATTACAACGGCGGCTTCTCTCCATGACATCGGTAAGATAGGAATTAATGAAAAAATTCTGAATAAGGCAGGCAGACTGACACCTCAGGAAATCGAAAAAATAAAAGAACATACGGTGATCGGGGCTTCTATACTGGAGAACATGGAACTGTTCAAGGATGAAGAATTAGTAAAAACTGCTTACCAGATCTGCCGCTGGCATCATGAACGTTATGATGGCAGAGGATATCCAGATGGACTGAAGGGTGAGGAAATTCCTGTTTCTGCACAGGTGGTCGCTCTGGCAGATGTCTATGATGCACTGGTAAGCCGAAGAGTTTATAAGAAATCTTATTCGCATGAAGAAGCCATGAAGATGATTCTTGGGGGAGAATGCGGTGCTTTTAATCCGGTTCTTCTGCAGTGTCTGACAGAAGCACAGGATAAGATAAAAGAGAGTATTGTAATAAAAGAAGAGAATGGAATTTCCTGCAGGCGAAATGTCATGAAAAAACTGAGGAAATACGAAGATACAAAGGAGCATCTGATGGAATCTATTACGCAGGATATCCAGAGGGAATGTTCTGAAATAGAGAAAGATACAGCATTTTACCAATAAAAGTTAAAGGAGAAAATAGAATGACAGTCAGAGAATGTTATGAGAAAATGGGGGCAAATTATGATGGAGTTTTATCCAGACTGGGAAATGAAATGCTGATCAGGAAATTTGTAATAAAATTTCTCAAGGATCCGAGTTTCCAGGATCTCACAGCTGCAATTGAAAAAAGTGATGCAGAAAGTGCTTTTCGTGCGGCACATACATTGAAAGGCATTTGCCTGAATCTGGGGTTTGATAATCTGTATAAGCCAAGTGAAGCACTGACAGAAAAGCTCCGCGGAGGAGAACTTAACGGATATGAAACATTGTATGATGAAGTGAAAGAGCAGTATGACAAAACAGTAGAGGCAATTAACGAAATTGCAGAATAAGAATAACCAGGAAGGGGATGTCGAAATGCGGTATTATCGACATCCCCTTTCTTTCTAATGGAAAACAGTCTGTACCAGTATCATATACAGGATGGTTCCGCCGCCGATACTCAGCAGAGTACTTTTTTTCCATTTGTGGAGCAGAACAATAAAAATGATTGCAATTGCCTCAGGAAGCCCATGTGTGCTGCTCGACGGGACATCTTTGAGACAGTAGATAATGAGAAGTCCGATTGCGGCATATGGAAGTACTGTTCCAAGATATTGTACAAATTCTGGCGGATTTTTCCCTTCGGGAAAAATCATAAACGGGATAAAACGGGTTGCCATCGTTCCAAGAACAACAGCAGCAATAGTAATGATCGCCTGTGTTGTTGTCATTGTCATTTCGCCGCCACCTCCGGTCTTTTACTGTATTTATGTTCTGCTGTAAAACACAGGATGATAAGGATCATGGAAGGAACAATAAACTTGCTGTTTCCAAAAAGCAGAAGGCAGACTGCAGAGCAGATCAATCCAGTCAGTGCAGGACGATGATCTTTTGCTTCTTCCCATTGATTCAGAAACATAACGACGAACAGTGCAGTCATGACAAATTCGATCCCTGTTGTATCAAAATGGATCACATAACCGAGAAGTGCACCAGCCGTAGCTGCGAGGACCCAGTAGATCTGATTTAGAAGGTTTACAAAGAACATAAACCATCCCCTGTCCACATCATCCGGTGGTGTCACGGTGCAGTTCACGGTAAAAGACTCATCGCACATACCGAAGATCAGGTAGAATTTTTTCCATCCGGTATTTTTGTATTTATCCAGCATGGAAAGTCCATAAAATAAATGTCTGGCATTGACTACCAGAGCCAGAAAAAATGCCGCGATCGGACTGAATGCCGACAACAGAAGATTGGCTGTCACAAATTCCATAGAACCTGCAAAGATAAACATACTCATAAAAAATGGATACCATACAGAAAAACCCTTGCTCTGCATCATAAATCCATAGGACATTCCAAGAAAAAGGAAGCCGATACCGATAGGAATCGTGTATGGAAATGCGGCTTTGAGTGCTTTTTTCTTCATCTGTAAAAACTCCTTAACAAAAAATGCAAATATATTTTATCACCGATTCCGGGAAACAACAATTATTGTTTTTCATAAACAACGGGAAAAATAATGTAACTGTTCACAGGTAATATCCCGCGAGGTGTTTTGCCATGAATATGGCAAAATCCCGAGACATACGGGGCAAAATGCTATCACCGAAGGTGATTTGGAATGCATTTTGACCAAGTTACTGTGAACGGAGTGAACAGTAACAAAATAATACCTGTAGTTTTGGAAATTATCAAAAACAGTCGACAGATAACAGGTATCTGTGAGATAATCAGGTAAATATTATTTTCAGAAAGGAAGATCATTAACATGAGTTTTCAGTTTGCACATTATAATTACAACGTTATGGATCTGGAGAAATCTATCAAATTCTATGAGGAGGCACTTGGTCTTAGAGAAGTGAGACGTAAAGAAGCGGAAGATGGAAGTTTTATTCTTGCGTATCTTGGAGACGGTAAGACAGGATTTGAACTGGAACTTACCTGGCTGAGAGACTGGGAAAAGGATCATTACGATCTGGGTGACAATGAAATCCATCTTGCATTTACTACAGATGATATGGAAGCATCTCACAGGAAACATGAAGAAATGGGATGCATCTGTTTTGAAAATCCGGCAATGGGTATCTATTTTATTAATGATCCGGACGGATACTGGCTGGAGATCGTACCTGAAAAACTTGGATGAGGGGAAATGCAGGCATGCAAAAAAGAATCCTGATTATAAATACAGGAGGAACTCTTTCCTCTGTGAAAGGCTGCAACGGACTCGTGCCGGGAATGAGCAGCGGAGATATGCTTGAAGAATTACGTATGGTTTCCAGAAATCTGGAACTGGAGGCAGAAGACTTCTGTTCGCTGGACAGTTCCAATATCGGACCGGAAGACTGGACCGGGCTTGCGAAACTGATCGCAAAGAGAAGCTATGATTATGATGGGATCGTAGTGATCCATGGAACGGATACTCTGGCATATACCTCTGCCATGTTGTCTTTTATGCTGCAGAATATCTCAATTCCGGTCGTGGTGACCGGAAGCCAGCTGTCTATCGCAAATCCTGTAGCAGATGCCCTGGAAAACTGTCGTTGTGGAATTCATATGGCAGCCAGTGGATATCCGGGAGTTTTTGTGGCGTTTAACCGTAAAGTTATACTTGGGTGCAGAGCATCTAAGGTTCGCACCATGAGTTTTGATGCATTTGAAAGCATCAATTATCCGTATGTCGGAGAAATCAGTTCTCTGGGACTTCGCGTGTTTGAAAAAAACCTTGTTGAGAAAAAAGGAATCTTTAAACCTCAGACAGAATATTTTGATCAGGTGGCACTTTTGAAATTATATCCGGGGATCAGTCCGGAGATACTGGATATGTACTATGAAAAAGGCTACAGGGCAGTCTATATCGAGGGCTTTGGACTGGGTGGAATGCCCTTCGTAAAAAATGATTTTACAGGAAAAGTCGGAGAGGTGATCGACAGGGGAATGCTGGTGCTGGCAGGAAGTCAGTGTCTGTATGAGGGAAGCAATCTGTCTGTGTATGAAACCGGCCGACTGGCCTTGGAGAAAGGTGTAATCCAGGCCTATGACATGACGACGGAAGCAGCCATGACCAAGCTTATGTGGGTGCTTGGTCAGACAGATAATCTTCGCGAAATGAAGGAATATTTTTCTATGAATATTGCCGGTGAGGTGAATATCGGATAGAGGTTTTTTATCTCCGTTTTCCGTGGACTTCATCCAGATAACTGTAAATGGTGACCTTATTGACGCCCATTTTAGCAGCTACCTGTTCTACACTTCCCTTCATAAGAAAGACTCCCTTGTTTTCCATAGAGCGGATTCTTTCGACACGTTCATCTCTGGTGGCCTCATCAGAGATGCCTTCCAGAATGTGATCGATGAGAGAAGAAACCATAGAAGAAACATTTTTTTCTTCCGTAACCCTGGGCACCGCTGCCTCGCTGCTGGCAGAGCCTGACGGCTGTTCAGGGAGATATCCTTTCAGAAATTCAATCATACTTGTGATGGGTTCTGTGTCCAGGTTGATGCAGAGTACACCATCCGGGGAACCATCCGGTCTGCGGAACAGAAAGGCTGAGGAACGGATAAGATGCTCTTTGTTATGGATTTCTGTATGAAAATAGTAGTTGGAAATAAAGTCTTCTTTTAAGTCAGGTGAACGGAGCATCTGGCTGACAGAAGAGGGAAGGTGGTCCCCAATCTGGCAATTGGTTACAGTGTTGTTGGCAGCGTAGACAACGGAATGCTGTGGATTCGTCATGTCGTAAAGAACAACTTCGCATTCTTTACCAAAAGTGCGTGCAAGCATATCAGCCATAGAGATATAGGGCTGTAAAGTTTCTCTGGTCATTATCAGGACCTCCATTTATAAAATAATTATTCTTTGTAACTGTGAGGGTACGGAACAGTTACTATTCTTCCTCCCATTCAGGCAGCGGCAGATCGTTTTCCAGTGCATGTCTGATCGCTTTGTAATATCTTACTTTGTGATGGACATGTGCGGAATCCTTCTGAAGCTGTCTGAGTTTTTTATCGAGCTGTTTTTCCTGATCTTCAAGTAACTGGATGATGTCATTGATATAAAGTGCCTCATCGGTTTCATATTCAAAAAATTTTCGAAGCTGTGGGATCGTCATGCCGGTACGCTTAAAACAGTTGATGCATTGAAGTCTGTCGATATGTTCCTTTGTGTAGATCCTCTGCCCGGAAGAATTTTTTTCTACAAGTGGAAGCAGCCCTTCGCTTTCATAATAGCGAAGGGTAGAAGCCGGAAGAGAAAAAAGTTCAGACATTTCCCGAATTGTATAAGTATGCATAATTAAAAAACCTCCTTGACTTCAAGTATACTTGAAGTGTTATTCTTTTGTAAAGGTAAAATAATTGTAACTGTTCACAGGTAATATCCCGCGAGGTGTTTTGCCATGAATATGGCAAAATCCCGAGACATACGGGGCAAAATGCCATCACCGAAGGTGATTTGGAATGCATTTTGACCAAGTTACTGCGAACGGAGTGAACAGTAACAAATAATTTCAGGAGGATCACAGATGGACAAATCTACAGTTTATTTTACAGATTTTCGCTGTCCGGTAGGAACCAGTCAGCTTGACAAGTTAAAAAAGCTCTGTATCGCAGCCGGTATTAAGGACATTGATATGGATGGGAAATTTGTGGCGATCAAGATGCATTTCGGTGAGCTCGGAAATATGGCATTTCTTCGTCCGAACTATGCGAAGGTAGTAGCAGATTTATGTAAGGAGCAGGGCGGTATGCCGTTTCTGACAGACTGTAACACATTATATCCGGGAAGCAGAAAGAATGCACTGGAGCATCTGAACTGTGCAAATCTGAATGGATTCAATACGATCACAACAGGCTGTCAGATCATTATCGGAGATGGACTGCGCGGAACAGATGAGGTAGAAGTTCCGGTTGTAAATGGAGAATACTGTAAGACTGCACGGATCGGACATGCTATCATGGATGCGGATATCTTTATCAGTCTGAGCCATTTCAAAGGTCATGAGTCAACCGGATTCGGCGGTGCACTCAAGAATATTGGCATGGGCTGTGGAAGCCGTGCAGGAAAGATGCAGCAGCATGCAAGCGGCAAGCCGGCGATCAATGAAGAACTCTGTCGTGGCTGCCATCGCTGTGCGAAAGAATGCGGAAGTGATGCGATTACTTATGTAAACAAAAAAGCCGTAATTGATTATGATAAATGTAAGGGCTGTGGACGTTGCATAGGAGCCTGCAGTTTTGACGCGGTATACAATCCGAACGACAGTGCAAATGAACTTCTTGATCGTAAGATGGCAGAATATGCACAGGCAGTCTGTCATGGCAGGCCACATTTCCATATTGCACTGGTTCAGGATATCAGCCCGAACTGCGACTGTCATGGAGAAAACGATGCACCGATTCTTCCGGATATCGGAATGTTTGCAAGCTTTGACCCGGTTGCACTGGATCAGGCATGTGCAGATGCCTGTCTCAAAGCAACACCGATCGAGAACAGCCAGCTTGGAGAACATCTGGCAGAACCGGGATGGCATTGCCATCACGATCATTTCAAAGATTCCAATCCGAACATTGAATGGAAGGCAACACTGGATCAGGCAGAAAAAGTCGGACTTGGAACCAGAGAATATGAATTAAAAAAGATTAAATAATGCAATATTAATAAAAATGGGATGCAGAGCAGGAAATATAAGCTTTGCATCTTTTTTTGATATATTATTTGCCTGAGGTACAAAAGCATGGTATCATCATATGGGCGGAAATTGAGAAGACATAAAGAAAGAACATGAAAAAAATATGTGATGGGAAAGGAAGAATTATGGAGAAACACAAACATGAGAGAAGTACATTTTCCGGGAAGATCGGATTTGTACTGTCTGCAGCCGGTGCTTCGGTAGGCCTGGGGAATATATGGAGATTCCCCTATCTGGCGGCAAAGTACGGCGGTGGAATTTTTTTACTGATCTATATCATTTTGGCATTGACCTTCGGATACTCTATGATCGTGGCAGAGACAGCTCTGGGACGTATGACAAAGAAAAGTCCGGTAGGTGCGTTTGGAACTTTTGGTAAATCAAAGTGGCTGTCTTTGGGAGGCTGGATTAATGCGATCATACCGGTTCTGATCGTACCATATTATTCTGTGATCGGTGGCTGGGTAATTAAATATCTGGTGGAATATGTAAAGGGAAACAGCCAGACCCTTGCTGAGGACGGATATTTTTCCGCTTTTATATCCGATGGATTTTCAACTGAGGCCTGTTTTCTGTTTTTTACGCTGCTTACGCTGATGATCATTTATGCAGGTGTGCAGAATGGCGTGGAACGAGTTTCCAAAGTAATGATGCCGATACTGGTTTTCTTGTCTGTAGTCATTGTCGTTTATTCGGTAACAAGACCGGGAGCACTGGAAGGTGTGAAATATTTCCTGATACCAAATATCAAAAACTTCTCCTGGATGACAGTGGTTGCGGCAATGGGACAGATGTTTTATTCTCTGTCGATCGCGATGGGTATTCTGGTAACTTTTGGTTCCTATATGAAAAAGGATGTATCTATTGAAGGTTCTACACAAAATGTAGAAATTTTTGACACAGCGATCGCAATGATGGCAGGTCTGATGATCATTCCGGCAGTGTTTGCATTCTCTGGTGGAGATCCGGATACGTTACAGGCGGGCCCGGCACTGATGTTTATTACGATTCCGAAGGTATTTGCAAGCATGGGCTTTGGAACTCTGGTTGGAATCCTGTTTTTTGTACTGGTTCTCTGTGCAGCCCTGACCAGTTCTATTGCCCTGACTGAGAGTGCAGTATCTACTTTTCAGGATGAGTTGAAATGGGGACGCAAGAAGGCAACAGTATTTGTCGGAGTTGTCATGGTTGTTCTCGGAAGTCTTTCTTCTCTTGGCTATGGTCCTCTGGCGTGTGTTAAGATCATTGGAATGCAGTTCCTTGATTTCTTTGATTTCCTGACGAACTCTGTCATGATGCCGATTGCAGCGATTGCTACCTGTCTTCTGATATCCAGAGTAGTCGGTACAAAGAAAATTGAAGATGAAGTACTGCAGGAAGGTGGTACTTTCCGCAGAAAAAAAATCTTTAATTTTATGATCCAGTATCTTTGCCCGATCTTTGCGGCAATTATTCTTTTCAGTTCTGTAGCAAATGCATTTGGATGGATTTCCATGTAAATAAGAAAACCGCAGAAACCTGATAAATACAGGAATCTGCGGTTTTGTCATATAACAGGATGCTTTTTATACCTTGGGCTGATAACGCATATCAGAAACGTTGTATACGGTGATAAATGCCAGAGGATCTTCCTGGTTGATAAAGTTCATAAGTTTCTGATATTCTGTTTTATCAACGATCGTGATGATCTCGTTTCGTTTCTGCATATTATATGCCCCGGTGGCTTCATAGATAGTTGCTCCGCTGTGCAGATCATGGATGATAAAATTCCGGAGTTCTTCTTCTTTTTGGGTGATAATGCACACACGTCGCTTAATATTGTGGTCAAAGATAAAATGATCCAGGACAATGCCGTTGAAATAAGTGCCTAGGATACTCAGAACGACGGTCTTTTTGTCATAGACAAGTGCGGCAGAAAGTGCGACGCACATGCCTGAGAGTGACATTGCCTTTCCGAGATCCATATGCAGATATTTGTTCATGATCTTGGCAACGATATCCAGACCGCCGGAGGATGCATTGCGATTAAAAAGAATGCTGAGTCCTACGCTGACAATCAGAATATAACAGAGAACATCCAGCTCCTGGCTGTTGGTCATAGAGCCAAAATCCGGAAAGATTTTTTCAAACAGTCCGAGGAACAGAGGGAGCATAATGCTGGTGTAGACGGTTTTTACGCCAAATTCCTTTCCACAGGTGATAAAACCAATGATCAATAGTACCACATTCAGGATCATGGTGATTGCAGATAATGGAAGGGGTATGAAATTGGACAGTACAATTCCAAGACCGGAAATACTGCTGACAGAAGTATGACTTGGCACCAGGAAAAAGTATACAGCGGCAGCGATAATTGCGACTGCACCTGTCAGGATGATTGTTTCCATGAGAAATTTTGTATAAGTCAATTGCTTTTTCATAAATAAAATCCTTTTCTGGTCAGTGTTCGAAATTATTAATTATGTGATTCCGGAACCGGCAGATTCACAGTAATTGGATCGTGTCCGAGAGCCGGGATGATTTTTCCGGTAAGATCTTCTGTTGCAAATTTGAGACTTGAAGTATTGATGCATGGATGGCATCCAAAATAAGGTTCTTTCATGATGTCTTCGTCAATCAGAAGCTGTACTTTGTTTTCGGAATCGTTCATCAGTCCCATGATACTGACAGAACCCGGGGTGATATCCAGATATTTTTCCATATATTCCGGTTTGGCGAAGGATAATCTGGCAGAGTGAATCTGGGCAGAAAGATCTTTGGTTTTAAAAGGTTTATCGCCAGGCATTAAAAGCAGATAGAAGTTTGTCTCCTGGCGATTGCATAAGAATAAATTCTTGCAGATCGTGGTATCATCACCGAGGGTGCGGTCAATTTCTTCGCAGGCTTCCATGGTCATGGCTGCCTCATGATCTACTCTCTGGTAATCAATTCCCAGCTTATCTAAAAAATCATATACGCGGATTTCTTTGTCAAGTCGTTTGTCGGTATTTTCAGGTCTTCCATTTTGTAGTTCCATTTTTTGATACTCCTTTATTTTTGCAGATATTTGATAACTGGATTTTTTATGTAATCATTGTAGCGGCATTTGACGAAAGTGTAAAGTCTTATTCTGGATACGTATCGGAATGCTTTACAGGTCAGTATCGTTTTTTACAATACGAATTTAAAACTAAATGATAAAGTCTAATCAGTTAATGAGAGAGACAAAGGCGTCAACGATAAATTCGTTGGCGCTTTTCTGTTTTATAGATTTATGAGGAGGATGAGATCATGGACAGAATTAAGAATCACCCGATACTTGGAGAAACGCCAAAGAGAAAAAAAGTTACATTCAGTTATGATGGGAAATTGCTGGAAGGCTATGAAGGCGAACCAATTGCAACAGCATTGAAAGCAGCAGGAGTCATGGCTCATCGATATACGGCAAAAACACATGAACCACGAGGAGTGTTCTGTGCGATAGGAAGATGTACGGACTGTGTAATGATCGTAGATGGTAAACCAAACATCAGAACATGCATCACACCACTTGAGGCAGGCATGGTTGTTCAGACACAGTATGGAGTTTCGGCAGCACCGCAGAAATAAAATAAATGGATGGGAGACTGGAATTATGAAGATAGAACGATACGATATGATAGTAATTGGCGCCGGTCCGGCTGGTTTGTCTGCGGTAATCGAAGCCGCCAAAAAAGGTTTAAAGCCAATTGTGTTTGATGAAAATGCAAAGCCGGGCGGACAGCTTTTTAAACAGATCCATAAATTCTTTGGTTCGAAGGAACACAAGGCAAAGGTAAGAGGCTTTAAGATTGGGCAGGAACTTCTTGCCGAGGCCGAGAAATATGGAGTGGAAGTAGTCTTAAATGCTATTGTAGTTGGTTTATATCCAGAGAAGGAAGTAACCGTAAAAATCGGAGACAAAGTAAAACATTATAAAGGCGATGCAGTTCTTGTTGCAACAGGTGCAAGCGAAAACATGGTAAATTTTGAGGGATGGACAAAACCTGGTGTAATCGGAGCAGGAGCTGCACCAAGAGTTGGAGGTTATGGTGTTCATGCCGCAAAGATAGCTTGAAAAGCTGAACTGTCCACAGCTGGGAATTTCACATTTTTATGAGTTTTCGCTGAGACAGGGAAAATCACATGAGATGAAAGCAGTTCCGGATGGGAGTATCGATCTGCTTTTCAATATAGGAAGTGATAAAGTTACAACCTATATAAGCGGAACTGTATTTGGTGTGAAGGCATGGAATCTTGGAGATGCAGATACGTGCTTTGATGTCAGATTTCAGCCGGGTCAGGGAATGGCAAAGATGAATATGCTGCCAAAAATTTTCTCAAAGACCAATAAACACAACGTTCCATGGTTTGGTCAGATGTTTGTAAGTGCAGCGATTCTTATCTTTGGATATTTCAGTGACAGTTCTGCAGATATGATCTCTTTTCTTATCCTGGCAGGTTCGGTATTCTGGATGATTTCATACATACTTGCACACGTTGACGTACTGATTTTCAGAAAACGTCTTCCAAATGCACCGAGAAACTTTAAAGTGCCTTGTGGTATATTATTTCCGGTTATAGGAATTGTTGGAACGGCATATATGATTCTTAATATATCCAGTGATCCACAGGAGCGTATGAATATCTGGCTTCTGACAGGGGTATGCTTTATTGTACTGGGAATATATTCGGCTGTATGGATCAAATTCAAGATGAAGATGAAAGTGTTCAAAAGTATCCCGCTCGAAAAAGTTATGGCCATGGAAAATGAGCTTTACTATTATGTACGGAAAAGTAAAGGAATATGGAAATAAGGCAGTTTTTTATAAAGGCAGTATCAATGCAATTGTACTGCCTTTTTTGCTGCTTTCCAGTACTTTGACCAGTCCGCCATGTTGTCTGGCAATTTCATTTACAAGGGCGAGTCCAAGGCCGGCACCGCCCATGGCACGGCTTCTGGACTTGTCCACCCGGAAAAATGGATCAAAGATTCTTTCCTGAAATTCAGGAGGAATACCAATTCCGGTGTCTGTTACCTCAACAAAAGCACAGTCAGTTGAAACAGAAGGGGCAGAGCAGTCAGGCTCTGCTTTTTTTTGTGATATTTTTACAGTCACTTTTCCACTGGGATGATTGTATTTGATGGCATTTTCCACAAGATTATACACAGCCCGGTAGAGAAGCAGATAGCTTCCGATAACGGTACAGTCACCGTCCTTTTGGATCAGTTCGACTTCTTTTTGGTCGGCAACAGAAATCAGATCACAAAATACTTCATCTGTGAGTGCTGCCAGTGAAATAGAATCGGAACGTTCTATGGACTGTATGCCGGTCATATCGAGAAGAACCTCGGACAGGTGAGAAAGCCGCTCGGTCTGTTCCTGGATCATTCTGAAAATTTCCTGATATTCTTCGATATCAGGATTGTTTTTGCGGGCAAAAACCTCCAGATTTGTCTGCATAACGGCAAGCGGTGTCCTGAGTTCATGTGCTGCACTGGCAGAAAACTGTTTCTGTGCGGTAAATGCCTCGTCCAGACGGGAGAGCATCTTGTTGAAGGAGCCTGTCAGATGTGAAATTTCATCATTCGTATCAGGAACTTCAAGAGATTCCGATAAATTCTGAGCTTCTATTTTATTAACCTCGTTACTGAGACTGCGCAGAGGCTGCAGTGCACGCCGACTGATAAAATAAGTGCAGATACTGCTCAGAAGAATGATGATCCCAGTGGCGATGATACTTCTGACACGGAACTGATCTTTGGTTGCCTGTACCTGATCGGAAAGTCCCGAAAATAACGTAGACGGATTAATGTTAAAGGTAATTGGCGTGGAATCGGTTTTGTTGATCCGTACAACATAATCTCCCAGATCTTCGATTCCGGTGACAGCGGAACGACTGATAAAAAAGTACATCAGAACACAGGTAATGGTCATCAGAAGTGTAATGATCAGTGTCAGACGCCATTGCAGAGAAAGCTTTTTTATTGGATTTTTTTTGTTCATTTCAGATCCTCCGTCAGAATATAGCCCTGTCCGATCTTGTTCTGGATCGGATCATTACCAAGAGCTGTGCGCAGCTTTTTGCGAAGTGCAGAAATATGGACGCGTATAGAATTGCTGAAGCTGTTGACGCTTCCGTCCCAGATATGTTCGATCAGTTCTTCCGGGCTGATGATACGATTCTGGTGGAGCATAAAATATTCCAGCAGTGCGGTTTCTTTCCGGGTGAGAGAAAGTTCTTCGCTGTCAATGGCAGCCTTTCTTGTGCGGGTATCGAAGGTGATGCGTCCGCATTTCAGGCAGATATTTTCCTGAATAAATTTTCGCCGTGTCAGGCTGCGGATCCGGGCTTCCAGTTCCTCGAAGTGAAAGGGCTTTGTCAGATAGTCATTTGCTCCAAGATCAAGTCCTTCTACCTTGTCCTGGATCTGTCCTCTGGCTGAGAGGATCAGAACAGGGGTGGAGGAGTTTATTTCCCGGAATTGCCGCAGGATTTCCAGACCATCTATGCCGGGAAGATTCAGATCCAGAAGAATCAGATCATAATTTTCGGTCAGGCACAATTCCAGTCCGTCATCTCCATCAAAACAGGTATCTGTTTCGTATCCATTCATGCGAAGACCCTCTGCAATCGAGCGGCAGAGCTGTTCTTCATCTTCTATTACTAATATGTGCATAAGAAATCTCCTTTGTCAAATATGATGTCGAGGTTAAAAATGTTTATATGTTACTGTGAACGGAGTGAACAGTAACGTTTATATTGGAACTCTGGTATTATCATATCATGTTCCATATAAAATTCCCGTAAAAAATACAGGAATAAAAAGAAATTTTGATTTTTTTGATTTCTTAACAGAGATTTTATAGACAGGATGATATAATACGGTTACAGTAATCAAAGCGTGTATAATAAAAACACAAAATGATTTATAAATTACAGGACAAATATGAAGGGAGATATAAATATCATGAAATTCAGAATGAAAAAAATAACAGCACTTATGGCAGCAGCAGTATTGGGAGCATCTACATTTGGAAGTGTATCAGTAATGGCAGCAGAAAGTACAGAAGCAATGGCGGTTCCGGCAGACGAAGCGGGAATGGTGGTTGATGGAGATGCGGTTGCAGCAGATGGTGATGCAATTCCGTCTGATTTTATACAGGGTACTTTTAAACCATCTGAGACAACTGTGCAGGCACAGGATTCTTATGAGTATCCATTCCTTGGACTTAACATGAAACTTCCGGAGGAACTGCTTAAACAGATAAAAGCGCAGACCATTGCGATGATCACAAATGAAGTATGGAATGACAATGCAGATGCAATTAAATATGCATATATAAGCTGGAGCGAAATGACCGAGGAGCAGAAAGAGGCAGAGGTTGACAAGATGGGAACAGCATATGATGACTGGTACAATAGTCTTGCAAAAGTTGGAGCGATTGGAATCTATGACGAAGATTCTGAGAAAGAACTGGATAAGATCACAGGCTGCACAGAACACAAAGAAATCGGAAGCAGCAGTGATGGAAAGTATAAATATTATCTGAGCACTAATAAAGATGCAGATGAATCCCTGAAAAAAGAAGTGGAAGAAATTGATGTGACACTCACAGAGATGACACCATTCCAGAAGCTTTCCGCATTTGACCAGCCACAGGAGACAAGCAATGAAGGTGATTCTACAACTGTAGGCAAGTTTGAGACAAAAGGCGTTGATGGAAAAGATTATACAGAAAAAGTATTCAGCGATTATGATCTTACACTTGTGAATGTTTTTACTACCTGGTGTTCTCCATGTGTAAATGAGATTCCGGAGCTGGAAAAACTCTATGAAGAGATGAAGGAAAAAGGTGTTGGAGTTGTCGGTGTCGTTCTTGATACAGTGAGTGATGATGCCAAACAGAATGAGGATACAGTGAAAAAAGCCGGTGTCCTTCAGGAGAAGACAAAAGCATCCTATCCGTTCCTGGTCCCGGATTCAACAATGATGAATGGACGTTTAAATGGTATCTCTGCTTTCCCGGAAACATTCTTTGTTGACAAAGAAGGAAATATTGTAGGAGAAACCTATTCAGGAAGCCATACACTGGACGAATGGAAAGAAATCGTAGAAAAAGAACTCAAGAACATTTCTAAATAATAAAGCGATTTTGACAGAAAGATAAGAAAAATGATGAAAAAAATAACAGATTCAAAGTGGATAGGTCCTGCGCTGGCGATTCTGGGAATCCTCCTGATGATATTTGGAATTTACCGGGGCGAAGTGGATGTAGTCTTTACAAAGGCAATTAATATCTGTATGGAGTGTATTGGAATTGGATAATAAGAAGATAAAAATAAACGAGTGGCCGAGGCATGGGATTCAGGCACTGTGGGCGGCGCTTACAAACAGTCATGTTTCCGGATTTGTGACTGGAAAGATTTATACCGGAAAATTGAAAAATGTATGTGTTCCGGGGCTGAACTGCTATTCCTGCCCCGGGGCCACAGGTGCCTGTCCTATTGGTTCCTTTCAGGCAGTGATCGGCAGCTGGAATTTCAAAATGGCATATTATATAGTTGGATTTCTGATTTTTATCGGAGCTCTGCTGGGAAGACTTGTCTGTGGATTCCTCTGTCCGTTTGGACTGATCCAGGATCTTTTGAATAAGATTCCTTTTCCCAAAAAGATTCGGACATTCAGGGGAGATAAGCTGCTTCGTAAACTGAAATATGTGATTCTTCTGGTATTTGTAGTTTTGATGCCATTATTTGTGGTGGATATTATGGGGCAGGGCTCCCCTTATTTCTGTAAGCTGATCTGTCCGGCAGGTACGCTGGAAGGCGGGCTTCCACTGGTGCTTTTGAATAAATCCATGCGCAGTGCAGTGGGATGGCTCTATGTGTGGAAGAATACGATCCTGGTGATCACAATCATACTCTCCATTATCATTTATCGGCCGTTCTGTAAATATATCTGTCCGTTGGGTGCTTTTTATTCTGTATTTAATAAAGTTTCTGTTTTCCGTTATCGAGTGGATGCAGAAAAATGCGTTCACTGTGGAAAATGTGCAAAAGCATGTCAGATGGAAGTAAATCCGGTGGAAAACCCGAACAGCTTAGAATGTATTCGCTGTGGAAGATGTAAAAAGATCTGTCCGACACAGGCAATTCAGTGTGGGACAAAAAGAAAATAAAATTTTTATATGGGCTTAATATCAGATGATAATCAATATTAAGCTTGTATAACTTCTTTTTTGGTATATAATACTATTAAAATCAAAAAAGAGGAGATTAGTTATGCCAGAAAAACATAAAAGAAAACATCTGACATCCTTTCAGATGATTATTTTAGGTTTTGCAGGAGTGATTCTTTTGGGAGCACTCCTGCTTATGTTACCCGTCTCATCTGCGGAGAGAGTTGTAACGCCATTTGATCAGGCACTTTTTACTTCAACTTCTGCTGTATGTGTGACGGGTCTTGTTGTGCAGGACACAGGAAGCTACTGGTCAGGTTTTGGACAGGCAGTGATATTGCTACTTATACAGACAGGCGGCCTGGGAGTTGTAACGGTTGCCGTTTCGGTGTTTATGCTGTCAGGACGAAAGATATCACTGATGCAGCGAAGTACCATGCAGGATGCCATCTCAGCACCAAAAGTCGGTGGTATTGTCCGCCTGACAAAGTTTATTCTGAGAGGAACGTTTCTGATCGAAGGAATTGGTGCGGTTTTGCTTCTTCCGGTATTTTGCCGTGATTTTGGAATAAAAGGTATATGGATGTCGATTTTTCATTCCATATCGGCCTTTTGTAATGCGGGATTTGATATACTTGGTACCGCAGATAACACTTTTGTATCACTGAGTGGTTATGCCGGAAATTTCTGGTTAAATATAGTGATTATGCTTCTGATTATCATTGGTGGCATTGGTTTTCTTACATGGGATGATGTTTATACGAATAAACTCCGATTTAAACGTTATCGTATGCAGAGCAAGATTATTCTGTTAACGACCGCAATCCTGATTTTTGTCCCGGCGATCTTCTTTTTTGTCTGTGACTTTGGACAGGTATCGATTGGGAAAAGGACGCTGTTATCGCTTTTTCAGTCTGTAACGACAAGAACGGCTGGTTTTAATACCGCAGATCTGTCATCGATGACTGAGGCAGGACAGGCGATCATGATACTTCTTATGCTGATCGGAGGATCACCAAGTTCTACAGCAGGTGGTATGAAGACAACGACAGCGGCAGCCCTGCTTTTGAACGCATTTGCGACATTTCGAAGTCGTGAGGATGCGGGTGCTTTTGGAAGAAGATTCGACGGTCAGGTAATAAAAAATGCCGCAACGATAGCAATGCTGTACTTTGTATTGTTTTTCTTTGGAGGAATAACCATCAGTGTTTATGAAGGGCTTTCATTACAGCTTTGTCTGTATGAGGCTGCTTCAGCAGTAGGAACCGTAGGACTTACTCTGGGAATCACACCGGGGCTTCATATCCTGTCACGACTGATACTGATCGTGCTTATGTATCTGGGACGTGTAGGAGGACTGACCCTGATCTATGCAGTATTATCCAGAAGAAATATGAATGCCAAAATGCCATTGGAAAAAATAACAGTTGGATAGAAGAGGAGATAGAATGAAGAATATTTTACTTATTGGTCTTGGACGATTTGGAAAACATATTGCAATGCAGCTGAATGAAATGGGACACGAAATCATGGCAGTGGATATCAATGAGGAGCGAGTCAACAGAATCCTTCCTTTTGTCACCAATGCCCAGATTGGAGACAGTACAGATGCCAGTTTCCTGGAATCACTGGGAATAGGAAATTTTGATATCTGCTTTGTTACCATTGGAGGCAGTTTTCAGAATTCGCTTGAGACAACATCATTATTAAAAGAACTGGGAGCAAATCTGGTAATTTCCCGGGCAGAGCGTGACGTACAGGAAAAATTCCTTTTACGGAATGGTGCAGACAGAGTCGTTTATCCTGAAAAACAGGTGGCAAAATGGTCATCTATCCGTTATGCGGATGATCATATCCTTGACTATATGGAAGTAGATGCGTCTCATGCGATCTTTGAAGTAGCAATCCCAGATGAATGGATTGGAAGATCTGTTGGAGAACTGGATATTCGAAGAAGATATAATATAAATATTCTTGCAGTAAAAAAAGAAAGAGAAGTCAGTGTGACAATTTCTGTAGATACAGTTCTTGAAGCTGACAGTACGCTTCTGGTTCTTGGAGATTATAAAGCAATTCAGAAATTTTTCCACATCTGATAACAGTGCATTAACAGACAGGTGAAAGAAGTGATTTTTAGGAGGAGAGAGGCATGATTTTTGGAATGACATATTTTCAGATATGCCTGTATTTTCTGGTTTATTCTTTTGGCGGCTGGGTTGTTGAAGTTATTTTTCATGCGGTAGCACTTGGAAAGGTTATAAACCGAGGATTTTTGAACGGACCGGTATGCCCTGTGTATGGATTCGGAGTGCTTTCTGTGTTTGCCATGCTCAATACGATTCAGAGTGGCGGACATCAGATGAATGATGCAATGATCTTTCTGTTTGGAATTATCCTTGCAACGGCAGTGGAGCTGATCGCCGGCTGGCTGCTGGATGTATGTTTTCATGCGAGATGGTGGGACTATTCAGATAAGCCGTTCAATTTCCACGGATATATCTGTCTGGAGTTTTCGCTGATCTGGGGACTTGCGATCGTTATGGTAGTAAAGGTTTTTCAGAAATATGTAGAAAGTCAGGCATCCCATACACCGGCAACCTGGGAATGGATCGTGATAGCAATTTTATATGCAGTGTATCTGACAGATTTTATTGTTACAGTAGCGGTTATCCGAGGTTTGAACAAAAAGCTTACCCGACTGGATAAGGTTCGTTCTGATCTGAGAATTGTGAGTGACAAGCTCAGTGATACCCTGGCCACAACTACGATCGATACAGCACAGAAGGTTGGCGAAAGAAAGGTTCAGGCAGCACTTGCGAAGGCAGAATTCCGTGATGCAACTGCAGCTCAGAAAGAAAAATCCATCGAAATGCTCCGCGTGAAGAGAGCAGAGCTCCAGGCACAGTTTGATGAACTTTCCAATTCTATCACCAACCACACGATCGTTGGACAGGGACGTATCATCAAGGCCTTCCCTAAGATGAAACACAGAGATTACTCTGAACTGATTCAGGAGCTGAAGAAAAGACTGTAATTGGTGAGTACAGGAGATTCAATCCTGTTTTATTTTTCTATCATCTGAATCCGTTTACGGTTGTAAACCAGATGCAGATACATGGCATCCTGTGCCCGGAGTGGGTCATGGGATGCTATGGCATCCGTAATCTCACGGTGAGTCTCGATAGTCTCTTCATGCAGTGAACCGCCAGTTGTTTCCACGAACAGAGGAATAGAACTGTTGATCACAGGAATCAGTCTTGGAACTACAACGTTCTTACTGCTCATAGCGATCGCTGTATGGAATTCGATATCTTTTTGCGTGTGATCCTTATGATTTTTTAATAATTTTTCAACTTCATCGCAGAGTGCGGTGATTTTTTTTATGTCTTTTTCGTCGGCATGTGTGGCGGCCATCGCTGCGATAGATGGCTCAAGGAGAAAGCGGACTTCCAGGAGGTCATTGATCAGCTTCTGCTTGTTGCCGATAAAAGTAAAGCCCAGTGGGTCTTCCACCATTCCTGGAGAGGAGGCAATGTAAGTACCGGAACCCTGGCGGATCGTGACAATATTGCGGGAGGCGAGAAGCTTCATAGCTTCGCGTACAGAACTTCTTCCCGCATTCAGACGTTCGGACAGAATAGTTTCATTAGGTAATTTATCTCCTGGCTGCAGATTCTCTTCTAAAATAAGTTCAATAATGTCTTCAGATATTTTTTGAGGAAGACTTTTCTCTTCAGATGACAGATTCATCATATGATTTACCTCATTTCTAATAGATGTAATTCTTTCTTTCCATGATAATGTTTTTCAATTCCAATGTCAAAATGCTAAAATGCACAAAAATAAATACAAAATTTTAGATAAAATTCCAGTATTGCGTTTTTTGAAAAGAGAATATATGATAAATACATCAGATGAATTCTAGGAAAAATACCTAAAATATCAAAGAAAAGCATAAAAAACAACAAAATAGGTCAGATGAATTCACGAGAGAAACGTAAAACATCAGATGAATCAAGGAGGTTAAAGGAAAAATGGAAGAAACAACTTTTGCGGCGGATCCGATGAGACTGATGATCGCTGCTGCGGTAGGAATTGTAATCCTGCTGATACTGATCATCAAATTTAAGCTTCACCCGGTCCTGTCAATGATGATTTCTGCCATCATCATCGGAGCAGGAGCTGGAATGCCGCTTACGATGATCTCAGACACGGTAGAAAAAGGTGTTGGAAAGACATTGCAGGGAATTGCACTTCTGGTAGGACTGGGTTCCATGTTTGGTGGAATTCTGGAAGTAAGTGGAGGTGCCCAGAGAATAGCGGAGACTCTGATTGGTAAATTCGGTCAGAAGAAAGCCGGATGGGCACTTGGACTCACAGGACTTGTCATTGGTACAACGGTATTCTTTGAGGCTGGTGTTGTGGTACTGATTCCGCTGGTATTCAGTGTTGCAAAACAGACCAAAAAATCTACATTGTATTATGCAATCCCACTTCTTTCAGGTCTGGCAAGTGGATATGCGTTTGTCCCACCGTCTGCAGGATCCGTACTTGTGGCAAATGCACTTGGTGTGAATCTGGGAACCATGATCATGGTAGGAGTTCCAACAGCACTGATCTGTATGATGGTTTCAGGAATCTTCTGGGGAAGCTTTATTGGTAACAAAATCCATACAGAGCTTCCGGCAAATGTGGAAGAGATCAAAGATGATGGAAAAGAACTCCCACCTTTTGGACTGGTCCTGGGAGTGATTCTGATTCCGCTTGTTCTGATCCTTCTCAGTACTTTATCAAAATACATGCCGCTTCCGGCGGGCGTTCAGGATGTTCTTGGATTTATCGGAAAACCATTCCTGGCATTAACAATCGCAACTCTCGCATCCATGTATTTTCTGGGAATCAAAAGAGGATTTACCGGTGCACAGTTGAAGAAGATTCTGGATCATTCACTCAGACCGGTTGGTATGATCCTTCTGGTGATCGCCAGCGGTGGAGTGATCCGATGGATGCTTCAGGATTCCGGTCTTGGAAACATTATCGGACCAGTACTGGAGAAGAGTGGTCTTCCATTGATCCTGATCGCATTTCTGATTGCACTTCTGGTCAGAGCATCTGTAGGAAGTTCCATCGTAGCAATGACAATGGCATCCGGAATTATGGCAACTATGCCGGCAGTAATGGATACGAGTATGATCTACAGAGCTGCGATGTGCTGCGCAATCTGTGGTGGAGCAACAGCACTGAGTCATGTAAATGATGCAGGATTCTGGCTGGTAACATCTTTCCTTGAGATTGATGAAAAGACAACCCTGAAATCCTGGACGATTATGGAGACCTTAATCGGTGTTACGGCACTTATTGTAAGCTTTATTGTTTCAATCTTTGCATAGGAGGCAGAGCACAATGATAAAGATACCGGTTTACCTAAGAGATATGTATGATGCAAAGCATTTAGTACAGGCGGCATCTGGCTGTAAGAAAGATGTAGACCTGATTTGTGGAAGATATATTGTAGATGCAAAATCGATGCTGGGTGTGTTCAGTTTACCGACATTTGATACGGTAGAACTTGGAGTAGAAGAAGAGGACGAAGAGAAGCTCAGAGAAACACTGGAAAGTTTAAATCTTATCAGAGAATAAAAAATGGAGGAAAAAATCATGCAGTTAAAAAGTCAGGAAATGAGAAAACTTGCACCGGAGCTTGATCCGCTGCGTATTGGAACCGGATGGACAAAAGAAGATCTGGGAAAAGTTCAGGTTATGGTTGAGAGTACTTATGGTGACAGTCATCCGGGAAGCGGACATCTGAACATCCTTGTAGAAGAGGTACGCAAAGGAATTGCAGAAGAAGGTGGATTTGGAGCACGTTACCATTGTACAGATATCTGCGACGGTGAAAGTCAGGGAACAGACGGAATCAACTACAGTCTGGCAAGCCGTGAGATGATCGCAAATATGATCGAGATTCATGCAAATGCAACACCGTTTGACGCAGGTGTATATCTTTCAAGCTGTGATAAAGGTGTGCCGGGAAATCTGATTGGACTTGCCAGAATAAATATCCCGTCTGTATTTGTTCCAGGTGGAACCATGAATGCCGGCCCGGAAATGCTGACTCTGGAACAGCTTGGAATGTACAGCGCAGGATTTGAACGTGGTGAAATTGATGAAGAGAAGCTTGACTGGGCAAAATGTAATGCATGCCCAAGCTGTGGAGCATGTTCCTTTATCGGAACTGCATCTACTATGCAGATCATGGCAGAGGCACTTGGCCTTGCACTTCCGGGTACAGCACTGATGCCGGCAACCAGTCCTGACCTTCTTGACTTTGCAAGAGAAGCAGGAAGACAGGCGGTAAGAATCGCACAGATGGAAAATATGCGTCCTTCTGACATTGTGACCATGGACAGCTTTGAGAATGCAATCTTTGTGCATGCTGCAATTTCAGGAAGCACAAACTGTCTGCTCCATATTCCGGCAATTGCACATGAGTTGGGTATTGAGATTACAGGAGATACTTTTGATAAACTGCACAGAAATGCAAGATACCTTCTGGATGTACGTCCGGCAGGCCGCTGGCCGGCAGAGTGCTTCTACTATGCAGGTGGTGTACCGGCAATCATGGAAGAGATCAAAGAGCATCTTCACCTGGATGTAATGACCGTTACCGGAAAGACATTAGGAGAAAACCTGGAAGAACTGAAGAACAACGGATTTTATGAAAAATGTGATAAATGGCTTCAGGAGTTTAATAAACGTTACAACGTAAATGTTACCAAGGAAGATATTATCCGTCCGTATGACAAAGCCATTGGAACAGATGGAAGCATTGCAGTTCTTCGTGGAAATCTTGCTCCGGAAGGTGCCGTAATCAAACACACTGCATGCCCGAAGGAAATGTTTAAATCTGTTCTTCGTGCGAGACCGTTTGACAGCGAAGAAGAATGTCTGGATGCAGTTCTGAAACATAAGGTTCAGAAGGGTGATGCAGTATTCATCCGCTACGAAGGACCAAAGGGAAGCGGAATGCCGGAAATGTTCTATACTTCTGAGGCAATCAGCAGCGACAAAGAACTTGGAAAGAGCATTGCCCTGATCACTGACGGACGTTTCTCAGGTGCATCTACCGGTCCGGTTATCGGACACTGCAGCCCTGAGGCTGTTGATGGAGGCCCGATCGCACTTGTTGAAGAAGGCGATCTTATCGAAATTGATGTTATGGAAAGAAAACTGAATATCATCGGAATCGCAGGGGAGCGCAAGTCTATGGAAGAAATCGATCAGATTCTTGCAGAAAGACGTAAAAACTGGAAACCACGTGAAATGAAATACAAAAAAGGTGTACTCAGACTTTTCAGTCAGCATGCTGCAAGTCCGATGAAGGGAGCCTATCTGGAGTATTGATTATGAAGCATAAATTTATTACGATTGGCGAGATCATGCTTCGACTGACTCCGCCGGATTATGAAAAAATCAGAACAGCAACATCTTTTGAGGCAAGATACGGGGGAAGTGAGGCCAATGTGGCCCTCTCCCTTGCAAATCTTGGAGTAGATGCATCATTTTTTACAGTAGTTCCGGGAAACAGTCTTGGAAAAAGTGCTGTGCGTATGATGCGAAGCAATGATGTAAATTGTGACAGCGTAATTTATTCAACAGAGGAAGAGACACCTGCACATCGCCTTGGAACCTATTATCTGGAGACAGGTTACGGAATCCGCCCAAGTAAAGTCGTTTATGACAGAAAACACAGTGCTTTTTCAGAGTATGATTTCAGCAAAACAGATGTAAAAAAACTTCTGGAAGGCTATACCTGGCTTCATTTGAGCGGCATTACTCCTGCACTTGGAAAAAGCTGCAGTGAACTGATCCTGACATGCCTGAAAACAGCAAAAGAAAACGGCATGACAGTCAGCTTTGACGGAAACTTCCGAAGCACCCTGTGGAGCTGGGAAGATGCGAGGGATTTCTGTACTCTCTGCCTTCCATATGTAGATGTTCTTTTTGGGATTGAACCATATCATATCTGGAAAAATGAAGAAGATCATAGTGCTGGCGATGTAAAAGATGGTGTTCCATTCCAGCCGGACCGTGATCAGCAGGAAAAAGTTTTTAAAGCTTTTGTGGAGAGATATCCGAATATCAAATGTATTGCAAGACATGTACGTTTTGCACACAGCTGCAGTGAGAACAGTCTTTCCGCATATCTCTGGTTAAATGGAAAAACCTATGAGAGCAAACGCCTGACGTTCCATATCCTTGACCGTGTCGGTGGTGGAGATGCTTTTGTAAGTGGCATCATCTATGCTCTGATGAACGAATATACACCAGATGATATTGTAAACTTTGGTGTTGCGGCAAGTGCAGTGAAGCACACGATCCATGGTGATGGAAATATCACAGATGATGTTTCTCTGATCAGACATGTGATGGAAATGAATTTTGACATTAAAAGATAACATAGTTTTTTGAGTGAAAGGAAATTGAAATGATGGATCTAGCAGAGAAGTTTCAGAAAATCGGAGTTGTTCCGGTAGTAGTACTGGAAGATGTAAAGGATGCAGTTCCGCTTGCAGAGGCACTTGTTGAAGGGGGACTTCCATGTGCAGAAGTTACATTTCGTACTGAGGCAGCGGAAGAATCTATCCGTCTTATGGCAGAGCAGTTTCCGGATATGCTTGTAGGAGCAGGAACTGTTCTTACTAAGGAACAGGTGGATGCAGCTGCAGCAGCAGGTGCAAAGTTCATTGTAAGCCCAGGATTTGACCCAGAGATTGTAGACTACTGTCTGGAAAAAGAAATCCCTGTTTACCCGGGATGTGTTTCACCATCTGAGGTTGCTCAGGCAGTTAAAAGAGGACTTAAGGTTGTAAAATTCTTCCCGGCAGAACCGGCAGGCGGACTTCCGATGATCAAAGCAATGGCTGCTCCTTATGTAGGACTTAAGTTTATGCCGACAGGCGGAATAAATGCAAAAAATCTTGAGGAATATCTTTCCTGCGATAAAATCATCTGCTGTGGTGGAAGCTGGATGGTAAAAGGAGAGCTTGTCAAAGCAGGAGAGTTTGACAAAATCAGAGAACTGACCGCAGAGGCAAGAAAACTGGTTGATTCCATCCGAAAATAATTGGAAATCTTACACATATTCATATTCAGCGAAAAGCAGAGCCTTGTATTAAAACAGGGTTCTGCTTTTTTTTCGATTACAGCAATTTTTTATTCAAATTGCTTTGGTATAGTGAAAGAGAAATCTTGACAAATTCTTCAATCACTATATAATTACTAATGGTAATTAACAAAGGTAACTATATAGGAGCGTGCGATATGACAAACGAAAAAGTTAAGAGAATGCTTGATGCATGTTATCAGGCAAAACGAATACGGGAATTACTTCCGCCACTCCCACAGGGAGTTATGCCGTCTTATATTCAGTATATGGATACGATCCAGAAACTGGAAAAGCAGGGAATTCAGGTAAAGATTTCGGATATCAGTAGTGTAATGAATCTGCCGCGTCCGGGAGTGACCAGAACAGTAAAAGAGATGGAAACAAAGGGATATCTTCACAAGTTTGCATCTAAGGAGGATGGACGTGTCACATACATATCCATCACTGACGAGGGAAGAAAATTATCACAGAAATATGACCGAGATTATTTCAGCGAGCTGGCTTTTTGTCTCAGTGACATTTCAGAGGAAGACGCGGATTGTATGATCCAGACTATCGAGAAATTCTATCAGATCATGTGTGAGAGGAGAAAAGAATATGACAAACGATAAAGCAGATTTTACCCAGGGAAGTATCCTGAAAAAGCTGGTCTCGTTCATGATGCCGGTTCTTGGAGCATTAATCCTGCAGGCTATGTATGGCGCGGTTGACCTTCTGGTTGTAGGAAGGTTTGGTTCCACATCAGGACTTTCCGCAGTTTCCACCGGAAGTCAGGTATTGAACCTGGTAACTTTTGTGGTAGTTCAGTTTGCAATGGGCATTACTGTTCTGATCGCCCGTTATCTTGGTGAAAAAAGACCGGAGAAAATAGGTGCAGTCATTGGCGGCGGAGCCGTTGTGTTTACAATCATATCTGTAGTATTGTTTTTTGTAATGGTGTGTTTTGCACATCCGATTTCGGTACTTATGCAGGCACCGGCAGAGGCTGTTGACCTGACCTCCAGTTATGTACGGATCTGTGGAGGCGGTATCTTTTTTATCGTGTCTTATAACCTGTTGTCGGCAATTTTCCGTGGTTTGGGCGACAGTAAATCACCGCTTCTTTTTGTGTTGGTTGCCTGTATCGTAAATGTGATCGGAGATATGGTTCTGGTAGCCGGATTTCATATGGATGCAGCCGGTGCTGCAATTGCAACGGTCACAGCACAGGCACTTAGCGTAGTATTTGCTGTACTTCTTCTTATCAAAAAAGACTTGCCGTTTACGATTAAAAAGAGTGATTTCAGACTCAATCCACAGTGTAAGAGATTTCTTCAGATTGGATTGCCGCTTGCACTGCAGGAGTTTCTGACTCAGCTTTCTTTCCTTGCACTCTGTGCATTTGTCAACCGACTTGGTCTGGAGGCTTCCTCCGGATATGGAGTTGCCTGCAAGATCGTTAACTTTGCGATGCTTGTACCAAGTTCGCTGATGCAGTCCATGGCATCCTTTGTATCTCAGAATGTGGGAGCGGGCAAGACAAAACGTGCGAAACAGTCCATGTTTACAGGAATCGGAGTTGGGCTGGCGGTCGGATGTCTGGTATTTGTGCTTGTTATGTTTAAAGGCGATGTGGTCGCAGGTATTTTCTCAACAGATGCATCCGTTATCCAGAATGCCTTTGCTTATCTGAAAGGTTTTGCACCGGAAACGATTGTAACTGCGATTTTGTTCAGTATGGTTGGTTATTTCAACGGAAATAACAAGACGGTCTGGGTCATGATCCAGGGACTGGTACAGACACTTCTGGTTCGTCTGCCGCTGGCATATTATATGAGTATTCAGCCAAATGCAAGCCTAACAAAGATTGGTCTGGCAGCACCGGTGGCAACTGTGACAGGAATTATTTTGAATGTGGGATTCTTTGTATATCTGAATCGGGCAAAAAAAACAGCTACTTCTCCATCTTTTTAAGCTCCGGCAGCACAGTACAGAGCATGGTCACAAAACAGATGCTTCCTCCGATGACGTTTGACACTGGTTCAGCGAGGAACACGCCTCTGGTTCCCATATGTAAGGCATATGGCATCAGATAGGTAAGCGGAACTACAATAAATACCTTGCGGAGCAGAGAGAAAAAAATCGCGAATTTCTTTTTGTTCAGGGACTTAAATACAGTCTGTCCGATATACTGCAGATCCATAAAAATAAAGGCAGCGAAATACTGTTTTAATGCGATTACTGCATCCTTTAATAAAACCTTATCGGAACTGAAAATGCGGATCAGTACTTCCGGGATTAAAATAATCATACTCCATGTAACAGCGGTATAGATAAGAACCATGACTGACAGTATAACACCGGCTTTGCGTACGTGCTTTGGGCGGTATGCACCATAATTGTAGCTCAGGATTGGAGATGCTCCTTCATTCATTGCATGAAGAGGTGTCTCTATCAGCTGGCGTACACTGGAGACGATAGTCATAACAGAGATATAGATATCTCCTCCGGTAACAGAAAGTACATTGTTGCAGCAGATCGTTACAAGACTGTTTGTCAACTGCATGATAAAGCCGGCAGAGCCGAGACTTACAATATCTTTGGCATGACCGGTACACGCAGAAAACTCGTTTTTTCTAAGAAAACGTACTCTTAATTCTGCTTTTTTTGTAAGGAAGAATAAAACAAATGCCGCGGATAAAGACTGAGATAATATGGTGGCAATTGCAGCTCCCTGCACTCCAAAACCAAGGACAAAGATAAACAAAGGATCAAGCAGAAGGTTTGCAACAGCGCCAATGGCAACAGAAAGCATACCGATGGTTGAGTATCCCTGAGCATTGATAAAAGGATTCATTCCAATGGAGATCATGGATGGAATAGTTCCGATCAGGTAGATCATCATATAAGAATAAGCATAGGTCAGAGCATTCTGAGAAGCACCGAATACGGTCAGTATCGGGCGTGCAAACAGAAAGCCGACGAGCATCAGGAAAACACCGCAGGTGCAGAGCATAGAGAAAGAGGTATCCATGATCTGTACGGCAGAGTTTTCCTGTTTTTTTCCTCTGTAAATAGAAAACAGCGGTGCACCGCCACTTCCAAAGAGGTTTGCGAAGGCAGTGATGATCACGATCAGTGGGAAACAAAGCCCCACTGCACCAAGTGCAGCGGTTCCTACTTCAGGGATTCGTGCAATATAAACACGGTCGACAATGTTATATAACAGGTTTAAAATCTGGGCAACCAGCATGGGCAAGGTGGCTGCCAGAATATTTCCGGTTACGGTTCCGTTTTCGAAGTCAATTCTTTTCATTTTGCAGATATTCCTTTAAAAATTATTAATAACTGTTCATAATCATTATTATTTAAGTATAGCACGGGGGAATTTGTATGTAAATTGCTGTGAAGCGTTACTTCGAGAAAATGTTGACAGTTGTTTCTCTACATGATATGATAAATTCGATTTTGAGAGACGAAGATGCAGAGTAACAGACAGAGTCTTTTCAAAGCAATTGTTTTGGATCACTCCACTGGGGTTAAGGCCATACGGACAGCCGGGTCCACTGCCGATTATGGTAACTTTGGTTACCTTATTGATTGAGTTAGAAGCTCAAATTTTATAAGTAGGTTCCTTTGATAACCGAGATGCGCCCAAAGCGCAGACTTGTGAAACGATCAATAAGAGTAGTAAAAGTATGATTGCTATATAGACTCTGACACGCATGCGAATACAGATCAGACGCAGGTTTGTGGCTTAGTGCCCTAATCTGCGTTTTTTTATTTTTGCTCAGTCTGTGGAATGTGGTTTGAGGGTTGAGACAAAGGAAACTGGAAATGGAGGAATGATGAAAGGAAGTCGATTTAAACTGAACCAGAATCATGCACCGATACATGAAGCTCTGGAGACTTTCCGACGCATGAGAGTTGTACCTTTTGATGTCCCCGGTCATAAGCGGGGGAGAGGTAATCCGGAACTGACAGAATTTCTGGGACAAAAATGTGTAGGGGTGGATGTCAACAGCATGAAACCACTGGACAACCTCTGTCATCCTGTATCTGTAATACGGGAAGCAGAAGAACTGGCAGCAGATGCTTTTGGAGCAGCACATGCATTTCTGATGGTAGGAGGCACGACAAGTTCCGTACAGACGATGGTGTTGACGGCCTGCAAGCGCGGAGATGAGATCATACTGCCCCGTAACGTTCACAGGAGTGTTTTGAATGCACTTGTCTTGTGTGGTGCAATTCCTGTTTATGTAAACCCGGAGGTGGATCAGAGACTTGGAATTTCACTGGGAATGCGCAGGGAGCAGGTAGAAAAAGCAATAAAAGAACATCCGAAGGCAGTTGCGGTACTGGTAAATAATCCGACGTATTATGGAATATGCAGTGATCTGCGTGCGATCGTCAAGATGGCACATGATGCAGGAATGCTGTGCCTGGCAGATGAGGCTCATGGAACGCATTTTTATTTTGGCGGAGGTCTTCCGGTTTCGGCTATGGCAGCAGGTGCAGATATGGCATCGGTATCCATGCATAAGAGTGGGGGAAGTCTTACACAGTCTAGTCTTCTTCTTACAGGGCCGAACGTACATGCAGGATATGTACGCCAGATCATTAATCTGACACAGACTACTTCAGGAAGCTATCTTCTGATGTCAAGCCTTGACATTTCAAGAAGAAATCTTGCACAGCGCGGTCGTCAGATTTTTCACCAGGTAGCAGATATGGCGGAATATGCCAGAGAAGAAATCAATGCGATCGGCGGTTATTATGCGTTTGGAAAAGAACTGGTAAATGGAAATTCGGTTTTTGATTTTGACATTACGAAATTAAGTGTACATACGCTGGATATCGGACTTGCAGGAATCGAAGTTTATGATATTCTGCGGGACGAATATGATATTCAGATAGAATTTGGTGACATTGGAAATATTCTTGCGTATCTTTCCATCGGAGACCGAGCACAGGAAATAGAACGACTGGTAAGTGCACTTGCAGAGATCCGCAGACGTTTTCAGACAGACGGCTCAGGACTTCTCAGTCAGGAGTATATTGATCCTCAGGTAGTGACAAGTCCTCAGGAGGCTTTTTATGCAGATAAATGCAGCCTGCCGCTTCGAGAAACCGAAGGAAAGGTCTGCAGTGAGTTTGTGATGTGTTATCCGCCGGGAATCCCGATTCTTGCGCCTGGAGAACGGATCACAGCAGAGATCCTGGATTATATTGAATATGCAAAGGCAAAGGGCTGCAATATGACAGGACCTGAAGATCCGGATATTTTGAGACTGAATGTTCTGGCAGGGAGGTAATGACAATGGAAATGTGGTTTTCAGAATTTCATACACCGGATGTCAAGCACAGTATCCGGGTAAATCGTCAGCTCTATTCGAAACAGAGCGACTATCAGAGAATTGATATCTTTGAGACACCGGAATTTGGACGTGTGCTGACTCTGGATGGAAATGTAATGCTGACAGAGCGTGATGAATTTATCTATGATGAGATGATCACGCACGTGCCGATGGCAATACATAAGGAAGCAAGGGATATTCTTGTGATTGGTGCCGGAGATGGCGGCGTTGTTCGTGAACTGACCAGATATGACAGAGTACGGCATATTGATCTGGTAGAAATGGATCCGATGGTTGTGGAAGCCTGTCGCGCATATCTTCCGGAAAATGCCTGCAGACTGGATGACAGAAGAGTACATCTTCATTATGAAAATGCGCTGAGATTTATCCGTCGGTGTGAAGCAAAATATGACCTCATCATTGTGGATTCTTCTGATCCGTTTGGCCCTTCTGAAGGTTTGTTTACCCGTGAATTCTATGGAAATTGTTACAATGCGCTGAAAGATGACGGGATTATGGTAAACCAGCAGGGAAGCCCGTTCTATGCGGAAGATGCACATGCCATGCAGCGCAGTCATAAGAGAATTGCCAGCACTTTTCAGATCAGCCGTGTTTATCAGGCACACATACCGACTTTTGCTGCGGGTTACTGGCTGTTTGGATTTGCCAGTAAAAAATATCATCCGGTGGATGATCTGGATGCAGAGGCCTGGAATGCATTAAATCTTCGCACGCGCTACTATACGACAAGACTCCATAAAGGAGCATTTTATCTTCCGGCATTTCTGGAGGATATGCTGAAAGAAGTGGAGGAATAATTTATGATGTTACCTAATATAGAAACTTTTATCGGCTGTGAAAGCAGTTTTGAGGAGGCATCTGTTGTTCTTTACGGTGCACCCTTTGATTCTACAACAAGTTTCCGTCCGGGTGCCCGGTTTGGTCCGTCAGCAATGCGACATGAGAGCTTTGGCCTGGAGACCTACAGTCCATATCAGGATAGAGATCTTATGGACATCAGAGTATTTGACAGCGGAGATCTGGAACTTTGTTTTGGAAGCAGTGAAATGGCACTTTCAGATATTGAAAAGAGAGCAGAAGAGATATTAAACGCAGGCAAATTCCCCCTGCTTCTGGGAGGCGAACATCTGGTGACACTGGCAGCTGTGCGTGCCGCAGCAGCTAAATATCCGGACCTTCATATCATTCATTTTGACGCACATGCAGACTTAAGAGATGATTATCTGGGAGCAAAATTAAGTCATGCCTGTGTGCTTCGAAGATGTCATGAGATTCTGGGAGATGATCACATTCATCAGTTCTGCATCCGAAGCGGTGAGAGAGAAGAATTTCAGTTTGCCAGAAAGCATACAGATTTTCATCCGTTTACGTTTGAGGGATTGAAGGAAACGGTCAGGGAACTGAAAGAGAAACAGGTTCCGGTATATTTTACAATTGATCTGGATTGTCTGGATCCGTCAGTATTTCCAGGAACAGGAACTCCGGAGGCAGGCGGCGTGAGTTTTGTGGAACTTCTTGAAGCTATCCGTACGGTTTCTCAGGTGAACTTGGTAGGAGCAGATGTCAATGAACTGGCGCCTATGCTGGATGCAAGCGGTGTTTCAACTGCAACGGCCTGCAAGGTTCTTCGTGAACTGCTTCTGGCAGTTGCAAAATAAAATGATACCAGTGTCGTCCCCGACACCATAAAAATAACACTATAAAATAAAACTGTTGAAGAAACAGTCAGTTATCAGGAAAAGGAGAAAAATTATGAGCAGAGTACTTGTAATCGGCTGCGGAGGCGTAGCCAGTGTAGCAATTCAGAAATGTTGTCAGGTTGATGAGGTATTTACAGAAATGTGCATTGCAAGCCGTACGAAGGAAAAATGTGATGCACTCGTGGAAAAACTGAAAGGAAAGACAAAGACAGTTCTTACTACAGCGAAGGTTGATGCAGATGATGTGGATCAGCTGATCGAACTGATCAACAGCTATAAACCAGAGCTGGTAATGAACATTGCACTTCCATATCAGGATCTGACGATCATGGATGCATGTCTGGCATGTGGCGTAAACTATATGGATACAGCAAACTATGAGCCGGAAGATACTGATGATCCAAAGTGGCGTGCGATCTATGAAAAACGCTGTAAAGAAGAAGGATTTTCCGCATATTTTGACTATTCCTGGCAGTGGGCATACCGTAAAAAATTCGAGGATGCAGGTCTTACAGCACTGCTTGGATGCGGATTTGACCCGGGTGTTACACAGGCATACTGTGCCCATGCATTAAAGCATGAGTTTGACCAGATTGATACCATTGATATCCTGGACTGCAACGGCGGTGATCATGGATATGCATTTGCGACAAACTTTAACCCGGAAATCAATCTTCGTGAAGTAAGTGCACCGGGAAGCTACTGGGAAGACGGACACTGGGTGGAGATCCCGCCAATGGATATCAAAAGAGAATATAATTTTGACCAGGTTGGAGATAAGGATATGTATCTGCTTCATCATGAGGAAATTGAGTCTCTTGCAAAAACAATCCCGGGTGTAAAACGTATTCGCTTCTTTATGACTTTCGGACAGAGTTATCTGGATCATATGCGTTGTCTTGAAGATGTAGGAATGCTTTCCACAACACCAATCCAGTACAATGGACAGGAGATCGTTCCAATCCAGTTTTTGAAAGCACTGCTTCCGGATCCGGCAAGCCTTGGACCACGTACAAAAGGAAAAACAAATATCGGCTGTATCTTTACAGGTGTAAAAGACGGAAAAGAAAAGACATACTATATCTATAATGTATGCGATCATCAGGAATGCTATCACGAAGTTGGAAGTCAGGCGATCAGCTATACAACCGGTGTTCCGGCAATGTGCGGAGCGCTTATGATGCTGACAGGAAAGTGGATCAGACCAGGTGTGTATACAGTTGAAGAATTTGATCCGGATCCGTTCCTGGATGCACTCGACCGTTATGGCCTGCCGCGCAGTGAAAGCCACGATCCGAAGCTGGTAGACTGATGGAAGGATTGGATAAAAGAGCACCATTTACAGCCACCGGCGGAATCATTCCGCCGGAATTCAGGAATATAAAAACACCCTGCTATATCCTGGACGAAAAAGCACTTATAAAAAATGCAAAACTGCTCGGTGAAGTGGCAGAGCGGACAGGATGTAAGATGCTCCTGGCGCAGAAAGCGTTCAGCAATTATGACTGTTATCAGTTTTTTGAGCCGTATCTTGCGGGTACAGAGGCCAGCGGACTGTTTGAGGCAAGACTTGGAGCTGAGGAAATGCCGGAAAAAGAGGTTCATATATTCTGTGCCGGTTATCGGGCAGATGAATTTGAGGAACTTCTTCAGTATGCGGATCATATCGTGTTTAATTCGCCAATGCAGCTTCTTCGTTTCGGACCAGGAGCAAAAGAAGCGGGAAAGAGCGTGGGACTTCGGATCAATCCGGAATGTTCCACTCAGGATGGACATGAGATTTATGATCCCTGTGCGCCGGGAAGCCGAATGGGAACGACAAGAGCGCAGTGGAATGAAGCATCTCAGAAAAACCCGGAACTTCTAGACTTACTGGAGGGCATTCATTTCCATACTCTCTGTGAGCAGGATTCCGATGATCTGGAGACAACTCTTGTTTTTGTAAAGAAGCATTTTGGAGATTTGGCTTCCAGAGTGAAGTGGATCAATTTTGGCGGCGGTCATCATATTACAAGACCAGGTTATGATATTGAACGACTGGAACGATGCATCCGGATGGCAAAAGATGAATGGAAGGTAGAGGTTTATCTTGAACCAGGAGAAGCATGGGCATTAAATGCAGGATTCCTTCTGACCCGTGTGCTGGATGTCCTGAAAAATGGAAAGACAGAGATTGCGATCATAGATGCCAGTGCGGCCTGTCATATGCCGGATGTACTGGAAATGCCTTATCGCCCGCCCCTTCTTGGAGCAGATGATACAGAAGAGGATAGGATTACAGTTCGACTGGGAGGACCAACCTGCCTGTCAGGAGATGTGATCGGAGATTATAAATTCAGACAGCTTCCCCAATATGGAGATCTTCTTATGTTTGGAGATATGGCCATCTATACTACCTGCAAAAATAATACATTTAACGGGATGCCGTTGCCGGATATCTGGCTCAGACGTGCTGATAACACGATGCAGCAGCTTACAGATTTTGGTTATGCAGATTTTAAAGAAAGACTTGGAAGTCGCAAATAGCGACTTCCTTTTTTGGTGGAATACATGTATATAGTTCATTACAAATCTCATAAAGTATTATAAGAGCAGAGTAGAAAATCTTCCGTTTTATAGGCAGAGAGGACGCAGATGGTTACAATCAGTCTTTGCATGATCGTAAAAAATGAGGAGAGAGTGCTTGGTAGATGTCTGGAATCTGTGCAGGAGATTGCAGATGAGATTATCATAGTTGATACGGGTTCTGAAGACCGGACGAAAGAGATCGCAGAAAAATATCATGCCAGAGTATTTGAACAGGAATGGCAGGATGATTTTTCAAGAGCAAGGAACTATTCATTTTCTCAGGCAGAGATGGACTACTGTATGTGGCTTGATGCAGATGATATTATTACGAAAAGTGAAGTGCTGAAACTGAAGCGATGGAAAGAAAAAACAGACGGATCATCAGATGTGATAATGATCCGATATGTGGCAGGCTTTGATGAAAAAAGAAATCCGACATTAGTCTATTATCGTGAAAGAATAGTAAAAAGAAATAAGGATTTTCAGTGGCAGGGACGGGTGCATGAGACGTTAGCCGTCAGAGGCAGGACGGAATACCTGGACTGTGAGATAGAGCATCACAGCATAAAAACGGAATACTCAAGAAGAAATCTCGAGATATATCAAAAGATGGAATCAGATGGAGAAGTGTTATCGGCAAGAGACAGATTCTATTATGGACGAGAGTTGTTTTATCACAGGGAGTATGTGGAGGCGGTGGATAACCTCCTGAAATTTCTGCAATTACCGGAGGGCTTTGTGGAAAACCAGGCGGAGGCATGCAGAGTGGCAGCACGATGCTGTTATGAACTGAAACAAAATGGAATGGCACTGGAGTTTCTGTACAGGGGACTGACATACCGGACACCGTCGGGAGAACTATGCTGTGATATAGGCAAACATTTCTTTGACAGAAAGAAATGGGAACAGGCGGCATTCTGGTACAGAAATGCACTGCAGGTATCTGAAAATGCAAAGACAGGAGGTTTTGTGGAAAAAGAGTGCTATGGCTATATTCCATGCATTCAGCTGAGTGTCTGCTGGTATTATCTTGGCGATATTGAAAAAGCGTTTCAGTATCATTGTCAGGCGGGCACGTATAAACCTTACGGGAGAGAATTTCTGAAAAATCAGCAGTATTTTATCTCAGTCAAACAGTAAATACAGATTACCGATGTACATCTGACTATTGTTGTCTGAAGTAAAGGGAACAGGAAAGACTGACTGCGCATATCCTAAAGAGAGAAATATTTTAGCAGGGAGCAACAGATGGATTTTTTCAGAAAAAACAGAGAAGCTGACTGTCAGAGTCAGGGCTGCTGCAACTGTGGATGTCCAGGTCCGACCGGTCCTATGGGACCAAGAGGATGTCCTGGTGCAACTGGTCCCCAGGGACCACAGGGATTACAGGGAATCCAGGGACCAACCGGAGCAATCGGACCAACCGGAGCAACTGGAGCCACCGGATTGCAGGGACCACAGGGAATTCAGGGTCCGGCCGGAGTCCAGGGAGCAACAGGACCGCAGGGAATCCAGGGACCAATTGGTGTGACGGGAGCAACAGGCCCAGCCGGGCCACAGGGGATTCCAGGTCCAACCGGTCCGGTGGGTGCAGATGGACCAGTAGGAGCAACCGGTCCAACCGGCCCTGCAGGTACCATAACTCCTGCGGCAGCGGTCGCAAATGCGACAAGTGCGGAAGATGTGGTAAATCAGTTTAATCTTCTGCTTGCAAATATGCGGGCGGCAGGATTACTGGCAGAATAGGACAGAGTAACGTAACTGTCCACAGTAACTAAAAAACATGGTATGACAGAGTATTTCTGTTGTACTGTGTTTTTTTCTTTATAAAGATATATATATATGGAATATGTCTGGCATAAAAAGGAATAGATTAATATCCCCCCACAGGGCTTATAGAAGACAGCCCGTTTTGGTATCATTGAGTAAGTTACCAAATGAAAAAAAGCGAGGGAACAGAAGAATGAAAAAGGGACTTTTAACAATGGCCGGAATGCTTCTGACTGTATCACTGGTCAGCGCCGGAACCACAGTGCCTGTACTGGCAGACGAAGAAACAACACTGGTATATGGAAGCGGAGATTATACCAGAATCAACCCGGCTATGGACGAACATGGCGAGATCAATATTCTGATCTTCAACGGATTAACTGCACATGACGGAGACAATCAGGTAGTTCCGGGACTGGCAGAAAGCTGGGATTTTGATGATGCAACAAACACCTACACATTCCATATGGCAGAAGATGCTAAGTGGCAGGATGGCGAACCTGTTACAGCAGACGATGTTAAATTTACCATCGAGGCTATCATGGATCCGGAAAATGCTTCTGAGAATGCACCGAACTACGAGGACGTAGAAGAGATCAATGTGATTGATGACCATACAGTTGCATTCAAAATTGAGGACAAGAACGTTGCATTCCTTGACTATATGACAATGGCAGTTCTTCCTAAGCATCTGCTTGAGGGAGAGGATATGCAGACTTCTGATTTCTTCCGTAACCCGGTAGGAACAGGCCCATACAAAATTGAATCCTGGGATGAAGGACAGGCTATCACACTGGTTAAAAATGAAGATTATTTCAAAGGTGAGCCTTCCATCGACAAAATCGTATTCAAGATTGTACCGGATGATAATGCAAAAGCTCTTCAGTTAAAATCCGGAGAACTGGATATGGCTCTTCTGACACCGAAGGATGCAGTTTCTTTTGCTGATGATGACGCATACACATGTTATGATATGAAGACAGCTGATTATCGTGGAATCATGTTCAACTTTGGAAACGAATACTGGCAGAAAAACCGTGATCTGATCCCGGCAGTATGCTACGGACTTGACCGTCAGGCAATCATTGATGCAGTTATCCTGGGACAGGGAATGCCTGCTTATGGTCCTCTTCAGAGAAATATTTACAACTGTGAAGATGTTGAACACTATGATTACAATCCGGAAAAATCAAAAGAGATCCTTGAAGCAGCCGGATGTGAAATGGGTGATGACGGATTCTACTACCGCGATGGCGAAAAAGTTGGTTTTGTTATCAGCGTAAGTGCCGGAGATCAGGTACGTATTGATATGGCTCAGATCGCAGCACAGGAACTGAAAGAAATCGGCATGGATGTATCTGTGGATATTCCCGCACAGACAGACTGGGCCGGACAGATGGCATTCCTGATCGGATGGGGAAGCCCGTTTGATGCTGACGACCACACATACAAAGTATTCGGAACAGATAAGGGAGCAAACTACTCCAGTTACTCTAATGAAGAAGTAGACAAGTATCTGACAGAAGCAAGACAGTCAGCTGATCCGGAAGTTCGTAAAGAAGCTTATGCTAATTTCCAGAAAGTTCTGGCAGAAGATCCGGCTTATGCAATGATCTGCTATATCGATGCTAACTACGTAGCTGACAGTAACATTAAGGGAATCGATCCTGATACCATTATGGGACATCACGGAGTAGGTATTTTCTGGAATGTTGCAGACTGGACAATCGAATAATAAGAAATGGGTTGTGATGGGGGCACTCGGAGTGCCCCCATTTTTACACGAGCGGAAAAAGGGTTAAAAATGGAACATTTATTAGAGGTCAAAAATCTTTCGGTTACTATAGATGGTTTCTCGGGAGAGGTTCAGGCAGTGAGAGACGTCTCTTTTTCATTAAAGAAGGGAGAAGTGCTGGCTATAGTTGGAGAATCCGGATGTGGAAAGAGTGTGCTCTGCAAAAGTATCATGAAGCTTTTGCCGCCAAGCGCAAAGATAAAAGAGGGCAGTATCTGTGTTAATGGACAGGACATTACCTGTTACAGGGAGAAGGAGATGCAAAAACTGCGTGGAAAAGTTTTTTCCATGATTTTTCAGGATCCTATGACTTCTCTGAATCCAACTATTAAAATTGGAAAACAAATCGCGGAAGCAGTGATCATTCACAATAAGAATTATACAAAAGATCAGGTAGATCAGAAGGTACTTGAACTTATGGAACTGGTTGGTATTTCGCATCCTAAGGAACGCTATCATCAGTATCCCTGGCAGTTCTCCGGTGGGATGCGCCAGAGATGCGTTATGGCGATCGCACTTGCATCAGATCCGGATATTTTATTTGCAGATGAGCCGACGACTGCACTGGATGTGACCATACAGGCACAGATTCTGGATCTTCTGCGCGAAATACAGATGAAACTGGGAACAGCTACCATACTGGTATCCCATGATCTGGGAGTTGTTGCCCGGGTAGCGGATCGGGTAGCGGTAATGTATGCGGGCAAGATTGTAGAGATCGGTACAGCTGAGGAAGTCTATTATGATCCGAGGCATCCATATACATGGGGGTTGATGAGATCACTTCCGGCATTTGCGAACGGAAAAGAAAGTCTGTATACGATTCCGGGTATGCCGCCGACTTTGATCGATCCACCAAAGGGTGATGCTTTTGCATGTCGAAATGAATATGCCTTAAATATTGACTATGAAGAAATGCCGCCTATGTTTAAGATCACAGATACGCATTATGCGGCAACCTGGCTGCTAGATCCAAGGGCTCCACAGATCAAATCACCTATGGGAGGTCAGCACAGTGAGTAAAGAAGTATTATTAGATGTCAGGCATCTGACCCAGCAGTTTCATCTGACAAAAGAGATCAAAGTAAAGGCTGTGGATGATGTATCATTTCAGATCCATAAAGGTGAGATCTTTGGTCTGGTAGGAGAATCTGGCTCCGGAAAATCCACAGTAGCCAGATGTCTGATGAATATTTATCAGCCTGCACAGGGCGAAATCTGGTACAAGGGTGTCAATATCTGTGACAAAAAGGAATTCAAAAAGTATAAAAAGATGCTGCAGACCAGACGCCAGATGATCTTTCAGGATTCCGCATCCAGTCTGAATCAGAAAATGAAAGTATCCGATATCATTACGGAACCTATGAGGATCCAGCATATCACATCTCCGAGAGGAAGCTTTGTGAAAGAAGCAGCCTTTCAGATGGAGTATGTAGGACTTGAGAAGAGTTTCCTGGATCGTTATCCGTCCGAGTTATCCGGCGGGCAGAGACAGAGAGTGGCAATAGCCAGATCTCTTTGTATGGAACCGGAATTTCTGGTTGCGGATGAACCGATCGCTTCTCTGGATGTGTCTATACAGGCACAGATCGTGAATCTGTTCCGACATTTGCAGGAGGATCATGGATTTACATTTTTATTTATCGCTCATGACCTGGCCATGGTCGAGTATCTTTGTGACCGTGTCGGAGTCATGTATCATGGAAAACTGGTAGAACTGGCACCGTCAGAAGAACTGTATTCTAATCCGGTGCACCCTTATACAAAAACATTGCTGTCTGCGATTCCTGTTCCGGATCCCATCAGAGAAAGACAAAGAGTACTTAAATATTATGATGGTGAAGGAATGGAAAACAGTGTGTGGACAGAAGTGTCACCGGGACATTTTGCGATGCTTCCAGATGGCAGAAAGGGGTGCAGCATATAATGAGACAAAAAAAGTTAGTCTACTATGGTAAAAAATGCCTGATATTTCTGATTTCAGTATTTATATTGTCTGTTGTAGTATTTTATGTAGCACGTCTGGCACCGGGCGATCCGTTGATTTCCTATTATGGTGATCGTACAGAGAAGATGAGTCCGGAAGAACGTGAATGGGCTATGGAAAAACTGGGTCTGAATGAACCGATTTCTGTACAGTATGTGAAGTGGGTAAAAAATGCTTTTCATGGAGAGTTTGGTATTTCATTTAAATACAAACAGGATGTATTAGAAGTGATCGGTGGCCGTATCGGCAATACACTTCTGCTGGGAGGAATCGGATTTATCATTATGTTCGCGGGAGCATTGCTTCTGGGAATCCTATGTGCCTGGTACGAAAACCGGCTGGCAGATCGGATTTTATGTAAATTGGGTACGATATCCAGCTGTATTCCTGAGTTCTGGATGGCGTTGGTGCTGATCCTTATTTTCTCCGTAAATCTCAAGATCCTGCCAAGTAGTGGTGCTTACAGTACCGGAAAGGCAGGAGATGTTGGAGACAGGGTGATTCATCTGATCATGCCATTGACGATCGTAGTTCTTGAGCATCTGTGGTACTATGCTTACATGATCCGAAATAAAATCCTTGAAGAAGTTCGTGCAGATTACGTGCTTCTGGCGAAGGCCAAGGGACTGGATAAGAAAAAGCTTATGTTCAGACATTGCGTTCGAAACGTGATGCCTGCTTACTTAAGTATCATGGCTATTGCAGTTCCTCATGTACTTGGTGGAACCTATGTTGTAGAAAGTGTATTCTCGTATCCTGGAATTGGAGCTCTGTCTTATGAGAGTGCCAGATATCATGATTACAATCTGCTGATGTTGCTTTGTATGATGTCAGGAATCCTGGTTATTTTCTGTAATATCGTCAGCCAGACTATCAATGAACAGATTGATCCTCGTATGAAGGATGAAGTAATAACCGAGAAATCGGAGGTAGTAGAAGGATGACAAATCATTTATTTGAACTGGCAGGAAACAGAAAGACAGAGACAGTAGTTCCGAGAGCAAAGAAAAAATGGTACGAGGGTAAACCGATAGTTTCTGCTATCATATTGATTCTTATTGTTCTTGGATGTTTGTGTGCAGAACTGATCATGACAAAGGATCCTGCATACATGGATCTGCTGAACTATAACAAAGCACCGGATAAGGAGTTCCTCTTTGGTACGGATACTATGGGAAGAGACATTTTTTCCATGATATGGTATGGAGGAAGAATTTCACTTCTGATCGGTGGATTAGCTACGGTCATTTCTACTTTTATTGCAGTGGTAGTTGGCGCATTCAGTGGTGTGGCACCGGCATGGCTTGATGAACTGATCATGAGATTTACAGAAGTTTTTCTGAGCATACCAACCTTGCTTCTTATTATTTTGCTTCAGGCTATTCTGGGAAATGCAAATATCCTCAGTCTGTCGTTCGTAATTGGCGTGACCAGCTGGACCAGTATTGCGAAAGTGGTACGTACCGAGGTTCGACAGATCCGAAACAGTGAGTACATCATCGCAGCAAAATGTATGGGAGCAGGTTTCTTCCGCGTTTTGTGGAAGCATCTGGTGCCGAACTTTTTCTCATCCATTATGTTTATGGTGGTCATGAATGTGCGAACAGCAATGATTTCTGAGGCTACTCTGAGTTTTATGGGAATTGGTCTTCCGATAGAGGTCATCACATGGGGAAGTATGTTATCACTGTCAGATAAAGCTCTGATGACAGGATCCTGGTGGATCATTCTGATCCCGGGTCTTTTTCTGATCGCTACAGTACTTTGCCTGACCAATATAGGAAATGCCTGCAGAGAGCAGACAAACAGAAAAGAAAGTAACTTTTAGGATAATGAGGTCGCGGATCGCGGCCTTATTTTTGTGAAAAAACTGTTTGAGGTTTGAGACAGAGGGAAAGGAGTATACTTGCCTGGAAAGGGATATATTGATATAATGTAACTATTGTTCTCTGAAAATTCTGACGATGATTTTTTCAGAACAAAAAAGGTAACTGTAAATGCAGCTATCAAAGGAGGAAAAAGTAAATGAAAAAAGGAAAGGCAAAAGTATTCCTGACATTTCTGGTAATTCTGATCGCAGGTATCTATTATTATGTGACGATACCGGCGATCAACATTCATGCTTCCGGTTTCTGGACATTTATTCTGAGCGTGATCGTTTTATTATTGGCAGCTTACGGGATAAAGATGCGGTTCACCAGCTTTCAGGAAGCAAAAAGAAGCAAGGTGTTCAGAATCGGCGGCATTCTGTTTGTAGCATTGGTGATTGTTTTTGCAGTGGGAAGTATTTTATCCTCACCAATTGTAAATGCAAAAAAATATCGAAATCTTCTTACAATTGAGGAACGTGATTTTTCAAAAGATATCCAGCCGGTGAATTTCAGTCAGATTCCATTGCTGGATAAAGACAGTGCAGCGATTCTGGGAAACAGAAAGATGGGCAGCATGGTTGATATGGTGTCTCAGTTTGAGGTCAGCGATCTGTATTCCCAGATCAATTATCAGGAAAAACCGATCCGTGTCACTCCATTGGTGTATGCGAGTCCGGTGAAATGGCTGACAAACCAGTCGCAGGGAATTCCGGCATATATTATGATCGATATGACAACTCAGGATACCAGTCTTGTAAAACTGGATAAACCGATTCGATATTCTGAGGCGGAATACCTGAACAGAAATATTTACCGTCACTTACGTTTCAAGTATCCGACATATATTTTTGACCAGCTGAGCTTTGAAATTGATGATGAAGGAGTTCCTTACTGGATCTGTCCGGTACGGGATTATACCATCGGTTTATTTGGCGGTGCGACCATAGGAAGAGTTGTCATTTGCAATGCACAGACAGGAGAATGTCAGGATTATGCGCTGAAAGACTGTCCGGAATGGGTGGACCGTGCCAATCCGGCTGATCTTTTGATCCAGCAGTATAATTATTATGGAACTCTGGTAAATGGATATATCAACAGTATTTTTGGACAGAAGGGATGTCTGAAGTCCACAGATGGATATAATTATATGGCTATGGAAGATGATGTGTGGGTATATACCGGCGTGACTTCTGTAAGTGGGGATCAGTCTAATGTAGGATTTGTTCTGATGAATCAGAGAACCCGGGAAACCCGCTACTATAAAGTAAATGGTGCAGAAGAATATTCAGCTATGGGATCTGCAGAAGGACAGGTACAGAACCTCGGATATCAGGCTACTTTCCCGATTCTTTTGAATATTTCAAATGAACCGACATACTTTATGGCATTAAAGGACAGTGCAGGACTTGTAAAAAAATATGCGATGGTCAATATTCAGAAATATCAGAATGTTGCGATCGGAGATACGGTATCAGCCTGCCAGGATGCATATATAAAACTGTTGAATACCAGTGGTATTACATCAGGGAATACAGGTGATTCCAAAAAGATGACAGGTACGATCCGGAGAATCGCACAGAGTGTTCTCGATGGAAACTCTCATTTCTATCTGGTGCTGAATGATCATGAAGAAATTTTTGATGTGCCGGTTCAGGACTTCCTTCAGGTGGTAACACTTCAGGAAGGTGACAAGGTCACGGTTGAATATCTGGAAGGTACACCAGTGTGTACGGTTTTGAATATTGAGTAATAGAAGAAAAAGATCTGACTTCATCAGAAGTCAGATCTTTTTTGGTCCGGCAGTACTGTTGCGTTCTATGATATCATAAGGGAATAATATCTTTACATGTTTTGAATGGCCGCCTTCGATGCGGTCGATCAGTATTTTGGCTGCCATCTGCCCCATTTCATCAAGAGGAATATGTGTAGTTGTTAATGAAGGAGTCAGGTACTGCGCGGTATCAATATCATCAATGCTGGCAACTGATACGTCTTCGGGAATGCGAAGACCATGTTCTTTGATTGCCTTCATTGCACCGATAGCGGTTATATCATCAGCACAGAAGAAAGCGGTTGCGTCACAGCCGTTGGCAAGAAGAGCACGGACGCCGTTATATCCTTCTTCTGTGGATTGAACAATATTCGTAACATATTCCGGATTAATGGAAATGCCGGCTTTTTCCAGAGCAGAGCAATATCCGATATAACGATTCTCGTTTTGCGATTCGCCGATGTAGGCGATCTTGTTATGTCCCTGTTCTATAAGACGAGAGACCACAGCATGACTGATCTCTGCACCATCGCATATGATCTGGTCATATTTTGCATCCAGATTATTCAATCCTGAGTAGACAACATACTGGAAATGTTTCTTCAGAAATTTCAGAAGATCCTTATCACAGCGTCCAAGAACAGCAATGCCGTCAATATCATTAGTGGCAATCAACTGTAAAGTAGAGGGATCATCAATATCAAAGGCAGAAAATGTATATTTCAAAATATAGTTGTGACGAAATGCTTCCTGTTCAATGCTTTTGGCGAGCGTAGAGAAAAAATAATCAGATGCACCATCCGGAACTCTTGCAAAAAGACAGGCAATAGAATGTAATTGTTTTGCAGGAGATGAGTCGGATGCTTCAGCAGTACCTTTTTTTGCATGTTTTGGAACATAATTGGTACGTTTTGCTATTTCCAGTATACGCTCCTTAACCTCTTTACTGACAGGACTGTTGGCATTTTGGTTGATCACACGTGAAACTGTTGAAATCGATACACCTGCTTCTGCTGCAATTTCTTTCAGTGTCATGGGAGAACTCCTTTCCTGTTGCGGGATTTGTGACGGCACAGGAGTGCCGTTTTGTTACATTATTTTACTGAAATCAGTATAACTGATTTGTATGCAAAAAAACAGATATAATATAGGAAATATAAAGAAATATAGAGCAAACGTTTGCTGATAAACAGAATGATTTTTTTATGGTACATGATAAGATAAAATCAGAGATTAAAATATATTGGAAATGGGGGAAGCAAAATGAAAGAAGAACCAAAAAGTAAAGGATATGTACTGCGAAAGTTGTTTTTTGCATGTTTGTATCTTAGTACATTTACTTTTGGCGGCGGTTATGTGATCGTTACTTTGCTAAAAGAAAAATTCGTAGATCAATATCATTGGATTGAAGAAGATGAAATGCTGGATCTGGTTGCAATTGCTCAGTCTTCACCGGGAGCAATCGCAGTAAACGGAGCTATCATTGTCGGATATAAGCTTGCAGGAATACCTGGAATGCTGGTATCTGTTATAGGGGCAATCATCCCTCCGATGGTAATTTTATCAGTTATTTCTGTATTTTATGATGCATTTTGTTCTAATTATTACATTGCGGCATTATTAAAAGGCATGACTGCAGGGGTTGGAGCTGTTATTATGTCTGTAGTGTATGATATGGGAAAAAATGTTGTAAAATCAAAAGACTGGATTAATGTAGTAATTATGATCATTAGTTTTTGTCTCAGTTATTTCCTGAATATTAATATCATCTATATAATACTCTCAGTTGCCGCATTTGGAATGGTACGGACAATAGTAAAAGGAGGCAGGGAAAAATGATATATATTCAGCTCTTTTTAAGTTTTCTTCAGGTTGGAGCATTGAGTTTTGGTGGGGGATACGCCGCAATGCCGTTGATACAGGAACAGGTGGTGAATTTACATGGATGGCTTTCCATGAGCGAATTTACAAACCTGATTACGATTGCTGAAATGACACCGGGACCGATCGCCGTAAATTCAGCAACTTTTGTGGGAATGCAGATATCTGGTATTTTGGGTGCTGTAATTGCCACACTGGGATGTATTCTTCCATCCTGCATTATTGTAACCCTGCTTGCATATGTCTATATGAAATATCGGAATATGTCATTACTTCAGGGTACATTGTCATCACTTCGTCCGGCAGTTGTGGCCATGATCGCCAAAGCCGGAGTGACGATTCTGATTTCAGCATTTTTCCTGGACGGAACAGTCAATCTTATCCGCCAGAATGTATGTGCACAGATGATCGTATTCTTTGTGATCGCGATGGTACTGCTTCGTAAATTTAAATTGAATCCTATACTGGCAATGGTTCTGTGTGGTGTGGCAAATGTGATTCTGAGTGCTGTGCAGAGAGCATAGCCGCAGGAATGCCGGGGCATTTTGTAATGTCAAGACAAAAGCAAACGTTTGAGTAATCTTAAATTGCAAATACATAAAAAAATGATTATTATAGGCTCAAACAAAATAATAGCAATGACCAACAACGAGGTTGAAAAGATTAAATTCTTTTTGACCTCTTTTTTTTCTTTCTATCTTGTAAAAATACACAAAAAACAAAGGGATAAATTATACAAAATATATAGACAACGTTTTCATTAATTGTGCTTTTGTTTTTGCGTCAATATGTTAAGATAAGACTACAAAGTAAAAAGTGAATAAAACACATTCATGAAAAACAAAAAGTTTATTGTAAAATGCACAATAGACAACAGAAAGGAAAGCGGAATATGTCACAAAATGTATTAGTGGTACATGGTGGTGGACCTACAGCAGTCATTAATGCATCCCTTTATGGTGTGATTGAAGAAGCGAAACGAAATCCGGAGGTTGGAAAGGTTTACGGTGCTATTGGAGGAACCGGAGCAATTTTTTCAGAAACTTTCATTGATTTAACTTCGTTTAATGATGAAAAATTAAAGCTTCTTTTGCATACACCTGCTTCGGCAATTGGCTCTTCAAGATATCCTTTGTATGAAAAAGATTATGAAAAGATGGTGGATATCTTTAAGAAGCATGATATTAAATATGTCCTTCTGAATGGTGGAAACGGAACCATGGATGCATGCGGTCATATTTATGAAGTCTGTAAGGATCAGGATATCAAAGTGGTGGGAATTCCAAAGACTATTGACAATGATATCGCGATGACAGACCACTCGCCGGGATATGGAAGTGCAGCAAGATTCATTGCAGCTTCTACCCAGGAGGTTGGCGAAGATGTAAAATCTCTTCCTATCCATGTATGTATTATGGAAGCCATGGGAAGAAATGCCGGATGGATCACAGCAGCGTCTGCACTGGCAAGAAGAAAACAGGGAGATGCTCCTCATCTGATCTATCTGCCGGAACGAAATTTCAACGAAGATGAGTTCCTTGAAGATGTGGCAGCACTTCAGAAAAAACAAGGCGGAGTGGTAGTTCTGGTAACTGAAGGACTTCATGATAAAAATGGAGAATCTATCGTTCCTCCGATCTTCAAATCAGAAAGAGCTGTCTACTATGGAGATGTAAGTTCTCATCTGGCGAACCTGGTAGTCAAGAAACTTGGAATTAAGGCAAGAAGTGAGAAACCTGGTCTTTGCGGAAGAGCTTCTGTAGCACTTCAGTCGTCAGTGGACAGAGAAGAGGCAAGACAGGCAGGTGCAGCTGCATTAAAAAGTGCAGTAGAAGGACACAGCGGAGTGATGGTTGGATTTGAAAGAGTTCCGGGAACTGTGTACCAGATGAAAACCAAACTTGTTCCTATCAAAGAGGTTATGCTTTATGAGAGAAAGATGCCTGACAGTTTCATAAATGAAAGAGGTAATGATGTGACACAGGAATTTGTAGACTGGTGTCGTCCGCTGATCGGAGAGCCGCTTCCGGAATTCCTGAATTTCAAGGATTACCTTTAAAAACGAAATAAAAATGAATATGTTCCATTGAAAGGAGAGTAACTATGGACAAAAAGAAAAAAGGAGCACTGCAGTCTATCCCGGGATGGACATGGGTACTGATTTCCCTTGCAGTAGCTGTTCTGTTATGGTTTGCATTATCTATCAACCCGAAGACAGCACGAAGCTTCCCATTTATCCCGGCAATTCTTGAGGCGGCCAAAAAAATGGTCGATAACGGTGCACTTGCACAGGACTTCTGCAGTTCTATGATTTCAATTCTGGCTGGTTTTGCACTTGGATTTGTGACAGCAGTTCCGGTCGCATTCCTGATGGCATGGTATTTACCGGTAAGAGGAATCCTGGAACCATGGATCCAGTTTATTCGTAACATCCCGCCTCTTGCTTATGTACCGCTGGTTGTTATCACAGCAGGTGTCGGAAGAAAACCACAGATCATCGTTATCTGGATTGCAACATTCCTGATTATGACAGTTACAATCTATCAGGGTGTAAGAAACATTGATAACACACTTGTAAAAGCAGCCAAAGTTCTTGGTGCAAAAGACAGAGATATCTTTGTTAAAGTAATTTTCCCGGCTACAACACCTTTTATTTTAACTGCCGTACGTCTTGGTATTTCTGTTGCGCTGACAACACTGATCGCAGCAGAAACAACAGGAGCAACTGCTGGTCTGGGAATGAGAATCCGTTCTCTGGCAAACAGTTTTGAGACAGCAGGTATGCTGATGTACATCATCATCATCGGTATCATTGGTCTGGTTATGGAAAAAATCATTAAATACTTAGAAAGAAGGGTAACAGGATGGCAGGAGAAGAGAGATTGACAAAACTTAAGATTGATAACGTTAAAAAGGTTTATCAGACCCGTAATGGTGAGATGACTGCATTAAACGGAGTAAATCTTGATATTAAAGAAAATGAGTTTATCTGTGTGGTAGGACCTTCTGGATGTGGTAAATCTACATTACTGAACATTATTGCCGGTCTGGATACCCCAACCAGTGGAGCTGTTTATATTGATGGCAAGAAAATTGAAGGAACCGGTACAGAGAGAGGCGTTGTATTCCAGCAGTATGCACTGTTCCCATGGCTGACAGTTCTGAAGAATGTTATGTTTGGACTGAAGTTGCAGGGAAAAAGCGATGCAGAAGCAAAAGAGATAGCAATGAAATATATCAAGATGGTACAGCTTGAAGATTTCGTAAATCATTATCCGAAGGAACTTTCCGGTGGTATGAAACAGCGTGTTGCTATTGCAAGAGCCTATGCAGTAAAACCTGAAGTTCTTCTTATGGATGAACCGTTTGGTGCGCTGGATGCCCAGACAAGAACTCAGCTTCAGACAGAACTTCTGAAAACCTGGGAAAGTGAAAGAAAAACATGCTTCTTTATCACACATGATGTTGATGAGGCTATTATTCTGGCTCAGAAAGTTATCGTTATGAGTGCAAGACCGGGACGTATTAAAGAAATCGTAGATATTGATATTCCGTATCCGCGTGATCAGGAAACAAAAATGAGCCCAAGATTTATGGAGCTTAAGAATCATATCTGGAGTCAGGTATATCAGGAATATCTGGAAGTAAGAAAATAATAAATTTTGACCGTTTTCAATCCGGAACGGTTCGGAATAAACGTAATCACTAAATACTACCCAAAAAAGAAAGGAAGTAAGAAAATGAAGAAAACATGGAAGAAGTTAGCAGCAATAGCAGTAACCGCATCTATGGCAATCTGTGGCGGAGTAATGAGCGTAAGTGCAGCAGCGGAAGAAACACCGGAAAAAGTAACGGTAAACGTAGCTTACATGCCTGACTATGCGAGCTTAAATGGTCTGATCTCAGCAGTTGAGCTTGGATATTTTGAAGATGAGAACATTGATGTGCAGCTTACAGAATTCGCAGATGGCCCGACAATCATTCAGGCTATGGAGTCCGGCTCTATCGATGTTGGTTATATCGGACAGGGTGCTCACAAACTCTGCATCAATGGTAAAGCAGATATCTTTGCACTTGCACACGTATCCAACGGTGATGCTGTGATCGGAAGCAAAGAAAAAGGAACAGATACAATTGAAGGCTTAAAAGGAAAAACAATCGCATATTCTTCAGGAACATCCAGTGAAGATATCCTGAAAAAGACCCTTGCAAAAGGTGATATGACAATGGACGATATCACAGCAATGGATATGGATGCAACAAACATTGTAACAGCGATGCTTTCCGGAAGTGTTGATGCCTGCGCAACATGGGTACCGAACTCTCTGAAGGTTCTTCAGGAACTTGGCGATGATGGTGTACAGCTGACAGATAACAAGACATTTATTGATCAGACTGTATCTCTTGCAAGCTGGATCGCAATGCCGAAATATGCAGAAGAAAACCATGACGTACTCGTAAGATTTGCAAAAGCTCTTTACAAAGGATTTGACTATCGTGCAGATCACAGCCATGATGACGAAGTTTGCGGATGGATCGCTGACAAGATCAAACTTGACAAACAGACTCTTCTTGATCAGGTAAATGTAGCTGACTGGACAACAAGTGAATTCGTAAGAAACAATATGGATGATATCAAAGGCTACTATGAACTGCAGCAGAAAACATTCATTGAAAGCGGTGACTGTGAAGAAACACCAGTTGACGATTATGTTCTCTTCGATGTAATGGAAGAAGCATGTGCTGAATAATTAATATAACCTTCAGATTACACAGGCAGTAATGTCTGTGTAATCTTTAAAAAGAATATACACACGTGTGTACACAGGGAGGAAGAAATGAAAAACACATGGAAAAAATTAGCGGTAATGGTAGTGACCGCATCTATGGTAATCTGTGGCGGAGCAATGAGTGTAAGTGCAGCAGCAGAAACACCGGAAAAAGTAACGGTAAATGTAGCTTATATGCCGGATTATTCAAGCTTGAATGGTCTGATCTCAGCAGTTGAACTGGGTTACTTTGAAGATGAAAATATTGATGTAGAACTTACAGAATTTGCAGATGGCCCTACTGTTATTCAGGCTATGGAGTCCGGCTCTATTGATATTGGATATATCGGACAGGGCGCTCATAAACTCTGCATCAATGGCAGAGCAGATATCTTTGCACTTGCACACGTATCCAACAGTGATGGTGTGATCGGAAGCAAAGAAAAAGGAACAGATACGATCGAAGGCCTGAAAGGTAAAAAAATTGCATATTCTTCAGGAACATCCAGTGAAGATATCCTGAAAAAGACCCTTGCCAAGGGTGGTATGACAATGGATGATATTACGGCTATTGATATGGATGCAACTAATATTGTAACAGCAATGATTTCAGGAAGTGTTGATGCCTGTGCAACATGGGTACCAAACTCTTTGAAGGTTCTTCAGGAAGTGGATGATGCTATACAGCTGACAGACAACAAAACATTCCGTGCAGATACAGTATCTCTTGACAGCTGGATCGTAATGAAAAAATATTCAGAGGAAAATCGAGACCTGCTTGTAAGATTTGCAAGAGCTCTTTACAAGGGATTTGACTATCGAGCAGACCACAGTCATGACGATGAAGTCTGCGGATGGATCGCAGATAAGATCAAACTTGACAAACAGACTCTTCTTGAGCAGGTAAATGTAGCTGACTGGACAACAAGTGACTTTATAAGAAATCATCTGGATGAAGTTAAAGGATATTATGAACTGCAGCAGAAATCTTTCGTTGAAAGTGGTGACTGTGAAGAGACTCCGGTTGAGGATTATGTTCTCCTGGATGTAATGAAAGAAGCCTGCGCTGAATAACTAATATGGCTGTTTGATTACACAGGCAGTAATGTCTGTGTAATCTTTAAAAAGGCATTCTTGAATCGTGTGTATGCTGAAAAAGGAAAGTACCGGGAAAGGAACAAAACAGTGTATAACGGACGACAGAAAGTAACGAGAAAAGATGTGGCGAGGGAAGCCGGGGTATCAGAAACGATCGTTTCCTATGTGCTTAACAAAAACCGTTATGTAAAAGAAGAGAAAAGACAGCGCGTTCTTGAGGCTGTGGAAAAACTTCAGTATCAGCCTAATAATATAGCAAGGGCACTTCATGGAAAAGGCAGCCGGCAGATTCTTTTTATAGCAGAAGAACTGAGTAGTGGTTATTTTCCTGAACTGGTAAGCCAGATGAGCCGCGACGTTTACAAGCAGGGATATATGATCTCTCTTTGCGAAAGCAGAGGGGAGGAAGAATTTGTAAGTCAGATTTTAAGCAGACAGTTCGATGGTTTATTTGTCAGTGCATCGGGGGTGACGGACAGGGAACTGAAGCTTCTGGCGAAGTCGGGAGTTCCGATGGTGGTATTTTTGAACCGGGAAATAGAAAGCGACTTTCAGAATACTGTTTTGGTGGACACAGGACTTTATGAAGGGAGCAGGGAGTGCGTAAAACATCTTGTAAAAAACGGATGCAGGAATCTGATTTATCTGGATAAAACAGGAAGGCCCTGTGACAGGGATATCCATCTGAAGGGATTTCTGGATCAGATAAAAGAATCAGGTCTTGTTTTTGAACCGGAACAGAGAATTTCCGGGTGCGAAGATATAAAAGAACTGGAGGAGAGACTTCAGTTGATGCTGGAAAAAAATCCTTCAGTTGATGCAATAGTAGCAAGATATGATGAGCTGGCTGCAGTGGCACTTTCGGTGGCGCGAAGAATAGGAAGAAAAGTTCCGGATGATCTGGTGGTGACAGGCTTTGATAATGATTTTATAAGTAATTATGTAAGTCCGGCCCTTACTACAGTGGAGATTCGGAAAGAGGAAGTGGCAAAATCTGCAATGGAAGCACTTCTTGCGCTGATCCGAAATGAAAAAACGGATAAAAACATAAGTATTACAGCCAGACTGATCATTCGGGACAGTACAAAACAATAAATAGAACCTGCCGGGAGCAGGAGAAAGAAGTGAAAATATGTTAGTTACAAGTAAGGAAATGCTGGAAAAGGCACGCAGAGAACATTATGCAGTACCGGCAATGAATACACAGGGTGGAAACTATGATATTATCTGGGCAATCTGCAGAGCAGCGGAAGAAATGCATTCACCTGCAATTCTGGCTCATTATGTGGCTACCGGAGCGTATTCAGGAGATGACTGGTTTGTGGAAGTATGCAAATGGTGTGCAAACAAAGTAAGTGTACCGATCGCAATCCATCTGGATCATGGTGATAGTTTTGATATCTGTATGAAATCATTAAAGAACGGTTTTACTTCCCTGATGATCGACGGCTCCACAAAACCGATCGAAGAAAATGCCAGACTTACAAATGAAGTGATCAAAGTAGCAAAATGTTTCAATGTTCCGGTAGAAGCAGAGATTGGAGAACTTTTAAGATTAGATGAAGCCGGTACTCAGATGGAGAACAAAAATGTGGCAAATCCGGAACAGGTTCGTCAGTTCCTGGATCTGTGCCAGCCGGATTCTCTGGCTATCGGAATCGGAAATGCACATGGATATTATAAAGGTGAGCCGGATATCAAGCTGGAAGTTCTGGAAGAGGTAGGAAAATTTACAGATGTTCCATTTGTTCTTCACGGATGTACGGGTATGAGAGAAGACATCATCAAAGAAGCTATTAAACTTGGTGTTGCGAAAATTAATTTTGGTACAGAGATCCGTTATAAATATGTAGAACATTATGAAGAAGCATTAAAGACAAATCATCAGGGCCATTCCTGGAAACTTTCACAGATGGCAAATGATGCACTGACAGAAGATATCAAAAAGATTATTCGTCTTGCAGGCTCAGAAGGAAAAGCCTGAGATTAATAACAGTAAGGATAATAAATTTTGGAGGATATATAAAAATGAAAAAAAACAGTGAACTGACTTATAAAGAAATGTATCAGCAGCCAGCTTCTTTCCAGGCTGTAAATGATACCCTGGAGGATATTTTCAAAACTCTGGACAAGGTATTTTTTGGTGAAAAAAAATATGATGAACTGATCTTCACAGGATGTGGAACATCTCTTTACCTGGCACAGGCTTCTGCAGCAGCATTTTCTACATATACAGGAATTCCATCTAAAGGTGTTCCGTGCTCAGAACTGTATTATTTCCCGGAAACTTATGTAAAAGAAGGCAGAAACGTACTGATTCTTCCAATTACCAGAAAAAGCTATACCACAGAAGTAAGAATGGCTATTGATAAAGTTCGTACCTATCCTCAGGTTACTACTTTAGCTATCACCTGTGATAAAGACAGTGAAAAATATAATGACTATTACATCCTTTCACCGGATACAGCGGAAGACAGTGTTATTATGACGCGTTCCTTCACAAGTATGTTATATATGGCTGTTATCATGGCTATGTATGTAGGTGGCAAGAAGGATGAGATTGCTGCAATGAAAGATTATGCTCCATATGCTGAGAAGGTTCTGAAAGAAATGGATGAGCTGTCTGCAAAACTTATGAATGAGCATAAAAATCTGAATCTCTATATTATTCTTGGACAGGGTATTTATTATGGTGTTGCCAATGAGTGCATGAATAAGATGAAAGAAATGGGACTCAGCAATTCTGAGGGATACTATGATCTGGAATACCGTCACGGACCAATGAGTCTTGTGGATGAAAATACGTTGATCGTATGCCTGAGCAACAAAGCCTGCAGAGATGGTGACAAGGCACTTATGGAACAGATGAAGAGCTATGGTGCGACAGTTGCAGTCCTTGGAGGAGAACTGGGTGATACTTTTGATCAGATTGCTGATTATGTATACTCTATGGATAAAGGCTGGAATGATATGCAGTACAGTGCGATCATCGGATTTATCGGACAGCTGCTGGGATATTATATTGCAGAGAGCAAAAATCTGGATGCAGATTCCCCGAGACATCTGACCCAGGCTATTGTATTAAAATAAATTACAAAAAGGATCCCCGTCAGGAATTTCCTGGCGGGGATCCTTTTTGCATTATTGCGGAATCAGATCAGCGAAAGTTTTTCGTTTCCGGCTGAGTTTTCCACAGCTGTCTCTCTTGGCAATATAGAATGGCAGTGTGATACGCATAGGAAGACGATGGCCTCCATTAATGCGGTCGATAAGGGTTCTGGCTGTCACTCGTCCAAGTTCTTCCAGCGGAATGTGGATCGTGGTCAACATAGGAGAAAGATACTGAGCGGTCTCAATATCATCTACACTGATAACAGAAATATCTTCAGGTATTCTGAGATTCTGCTCTTTTAATGCGTGGATGACGCCGATTGCAGTGGTATCATTTGCACAGAAAATTGCGGAAATATCAGCTTTATTGTGCATCAGAATATTGGCACCCTTATAGCCGCCATCGGCAGAAAGATGGACGTTTGCAGTATTTTTCTGCAAAAACGGAAGTCCAAGCTTGGTCAATGCTTCCTTGTAGCCGCTGAAACGTACTTCGTTATTCTGCTCACCTATGTATCCAATCTTTGTGTGTCCAAGCTCTACGAGATAGGAAAGGGCATTATAGGAAATATCACTTCCATCGCATACCACCTGGTCATACTGATCTCCTATCGGGTTCAGACCGGTATAGATCACGTTTTTGTAATTCTGAGTAAAAAAGCGCAGAAGCTGCTTCTCATATCGACCAAGGATCACAATACCGTCTACCGGAAACTGAGAGAGCTGTCTGGCTATGTCCGGATTGGCAATATCCATGGCTGTAAATGAGTGACGGATAAAATAGTTGCTTTTGAAAGCTTCCTGTTCGATCGCTTTTGCAATCTGGGAAAAGAACGGATCAGAAACGGCTGAATTGCTTCTTGCATAAATGCAGGCAATGGATTTTGGGGTTATGTTCTGGATCTGAGCTTTCTGTCCCAATTTCAGGCTTCGGGCTGTGGCATTGGGAGTATAACCGCTTTTGCGTACAATTTCCCAGATGCGTTCCTGAACTTCAGGACTTGCCGCCTTTGTGTTTTTCTGGTTTATTACTCTGGAAACCGTAGAAACAGAGACGTTTGCCTGTCTGGCAATTTCTTTTAATGTCATAATGACCTCCACGTTTTTAATCTCTGACAAGATTAGAGTACCGGTAAGCATCCAGGAATTTACAGGTCCGCGAAAACTTCTGAATGGATACCGGCATTTATTTATGATTGTATAGATAATTATACAATAAGTCAGAAAAAAAACAATAAAAGTAAGCCGAAAAAACAATAAAAGTACGTTAAAAATCAACGAAACAAGGAAAACGTTTGCGTGTTTTTTCAGAGAAGTTGCTTGTAAATTCTTGATAAAAAGAATAAAAACTAATATAATTTTTATAAGCTAAGAAACGAAAGAAGATGAAGTGGAGGGACTTAAATTATGGGAAAAACTTTATATCTGGAGTGTTATTCCGGGATCAGTGGTGATATGACAGTTGCAGCACTTCTTGATCTGGGAGCAGATCAGGCAGTTCTGGACAGTGCACTGAAAAGCCTTCCGGTATCAGGCTTTCAGACAAAAATCAGCAGGGTCGTAAAAGGTGGTATTGATGCCTGTGATTTTGATGTCATGCTGGATAAAAAACATGAAAACCATGATCATGATATGGAATATCTTCACGGACATCATCATGAAAATACAGAGGCAGACACCCATCACCATACACATGAGAATGGTACAGATGAGATGCATATGCATTCTCATACACAGGAACACACACATGCTCATGACACAGAATCTGCACATGGACATCATCATCATGAGCATCGGGGGCTGAAAGAAATCGCACATATGATAGAGCACAGTGATATGACAGAGAATGCAAAAAAGACTGCACTGAGAATCTTTGGAATTCTTGCAGCGGCAGAAGGTAAAGCTCATAATGTACCGGCAGATCAGGTTCATTTTCATGAAGTTGGAGCGGTTGATTCTATTGTAGATATCGTGTCAGCTGCGGTTTGTCTGGATAATCTGGAAATTACAGATGTCATTGTTCCGGTCCTTCATGAGGGCTGTGGTACTGTCCGGTGTCAGCATGGAATCCTTCCGGTACCTGTTCCGGCAGTTGTGAATGTGGTAAATGAAAATCATCTGAATATGAAAATAACAGATGTTGAGGGTGAACTTGTAACACCTACAGGAGCAGCTATTGCGGCAGCAATAAAAACAAAAGACCAGCTTCCGAAGGAATTTGTGATCCAGAAAACCGGGGTTGGTGCCGGAAAACGTCAGTATGAATGCCCCGGAATCCTTAGGGCAATGTTTATTTCATAGAGTATATATGGTCATTGTATAGGAACTGTATAGTAATCAAACGTTTGTGTACTTTCAGATCAAATTTGCATTGTATTTGTTGATTAAAAAAAAGATATCAACTATAATTGAATTAACAATAAATGCAGCGAAATAAAGAAGAAATGAAAGGAAGGAAAGCGATATGGGACATAGTTATTATAACTATACGAAGGAAGAACTGGTGGGAAATGATCCGAAACTTCCGGTCATTGTTATGGAGGATAATGCAGCGGTATTTCACTCTATGGCAGTTGAAATGGTGGACGAGATTAAGATGCATAATGCAAAGGGAGAGAAGACAGTATTTATCTGTCCGGTAGGCCCTGTAGGACAGTATCCGTATTTTGTGGATATGGTTAATGAGCAGAATATCAGTTTGAAAGATGTGTGGTTTATCAATATGGATGAATATCTGGACGATGAAAAACAGTGGGTTTCCAAAGATCATCCGTTGAGTTTCAGAGGATTTATGCAGCGTACGGTTTATGATAAAATCCGTCCGGAACTGGTAATGCCGGAAGATCACAGAGTATTTCCTGATCCGATTCATCCGGAATATGTTCCTGAACTGATCGAAAAACTGGGTGGCGTTGATATCTGTTTTGGCGGAATAGGAATTAATGGACATGTGGCATTTAATGAGGCAGACCCGTCACTTACAAATGAAGAATTTCTTGCACAGAAAACCCGTGTGCTGGAGATTACGAAGGAGACAAGAACAGCGAATGCGATCGGTGATTTTAACGGAGCACTGGAAGATATGCCTCATTACTGTGTGACTATTGGAATCTATGAGATTTCTCATGCAAGGAAGATCCGTCTGGGATGCTTCAGAAACTGGCACAGAGCAGTTGTGAGAAGAACCGCATATGGAGAGGCAACTTCTGATTTCCCTGTTTCTCTTCTCACATCACATCCGGATATTAATCTGAAGATCACAGAATTTGTTGCAGCACTTGACTGAGAAGCACAGTAGCGGATAACAGAAAGAAGGAAAAATATGAGCGTTCGGATCATAAATGGAAAGGTATATAAGAATGGAACTTTTTCAGAAGAAGAACTTGTTCTGAAAGAGGGAAAGATTATTTCTGCCGAAGATGGGAACGTGGATGAAATCTATGATGCAAAAGGAAATTATGTAGTGCCGGGTTTTATAGATGTGCATACTCATGGTGGCGCCGGAGTAGATGTAAATGCGGCAGACCAGCAGGGCTTTGAAAAGATCGGACATTTTTTTGCAACACAGGGAACTACATCATGGCTCTCATCTATATTGACGGACTCAAAAGAGCAGACCTTAAAGACTATAAAGGAAGCGGTGAAGCATCAGGAAGCACAGAAGGACGGACATGAAAACTGTGCAGATCTTCTTGGAATCCATCTGGAAGGACCGTTTCTTTCACCAGAGTATAAAGGGGCTATGCCGGAGCATTTACTGATCTCTCCCGACCTGGAACTTCTGAAGGAATATCAGGAGGCAGCAGGTGGAAATATTCGTTATATCACGGTTTCACCGGAAGTAAAAGGTGTACCGGAAGCAATTAAAGGAATGATCGATCTTGGCATGAAGGTTGCAATCGGACATTCGGGTGCAGATTATGAAACTGCATGGAAATGTATCAATGAGGGTGCTGTGGCAGCTACACATACTTTTAATGCAATGAAACTTCTGCATCAGCATTTTCCGGCCATTATGGGAGCTGTTCTGGAATCAGATATTTACTGTGAGACCATCTGTGACGGACGACATCTGCATCCTGGAACGGTTCGTTTCCTGCTGAAGATGAAAGGGCTGGATAAAGTAATTGCTATAACAGATTCTATTATGGCAGCCGGACTTCCGGATGGAGAATACATGCTGGGGGTTAATCCGGTTGTTGTAAAGGATGGAGATGCAAAACTGAAATATGGAGATTCCAGAGCCGGAAGCACACTGACAACAGGATGTGCCCTTAAGAATCTGATTAAATTTACAGGAAGATCTCTGGAAGAGATATTGCCGCTTCTTACCTGCAACCCGGCCAGAATGCTGGGTGTATATGACAGGATCGGAAGCCTTGATGCAGGCAAAGATGCGGATGTAGTAATTTTGGATAAAGAGTATTCTGTCGTTAATACATTTGTAAAAGGTAAAAAAATAGAAGTATAAGGAGAATAGATTATGCCGTTAATACCATTAAGACCATTACTGGAAACTGTAGATAAATATCATTTTGCTCAGGGTGCATTTAATGTGAATGCAGTAGCTCAGGCAAAAGCAGCGATTGAAGTTCATGAAATGTTCCGTTCCGCAGCAATCCTTCAGGGAGCAGACCTTGCAAATGGATTTATGGGTGGAAGAACAGACTTCCAGAATGCTACTCTGGAAGACAAAAAAATCGGTGCAAAGAATATTGCAGATGCTGTTAAGAAATATGCAGAAAATTCACCGATTCCGGTTGTTCTTCATCTGGATCACGGTAAGAACTTTGATTCCTGTAAAGCAGCGATCGAAGGCGGATATACATCTGTTATGATCGATGGATCCAGTCTTCCGTTTGATGAAAATGTGGAGCTGACCCGCGAAGTTGTTAAGTATGCACATGAAAGAGGCGTTTCTGTAGAAGGTGAACTTGGTGTTCTGGCTGGTGTTGAGGATCATGTGTTCTCAGCTACTTCTACATATACCAATCCTTTAAAAGCAGTTGAATTCTTTAAGAAAACAGGTGTCGATGCACTGGCTATCTCTTATGGAACCATGCATGGTGCTTCCAAAGGAAAGAATGTTAAGTTAAGAAAAGAAATTGCGATTGCTATTAAAGAATGTATGATGCATGAGGGCATCTTTGGTGTACTGGTATCTCATGGATCATCAACTGTACCGAGATATATCGTAGATGAGATCAATGCACTGGGCGGAAATATCCAGAATGCTTATGGAATTTCCATTGAGGAACTGAAAGCTGCAATTCCATGTGGTATTGGCAAGATCAATGTAGATACCGATATTCGTCTTGCAGTTACAAGAAATATGAAAGAATTCTTTGCAAATCATCCGGAGAAGAGAGAAAGCCAGTCTATCGGTGAAGTATATCGTCTTCTGGAAGCAAAGAAAGAGCAGTTTGATCCACGTGCATTCCTGACACCTATTATGGATACAGTTATGTATGGAATTGTTCCGGATGAAGATGTTGCCGCTCTTATGGCTGTTGTTGAGAAGGGGGTAAAAGAAGCCATCGGTACTCTGATCGTAGAGTTTGGTTCTTATGGAAAAGCGCCGCTGGTAGAAATGGCAAGTCTGGAAGAGATGGCAGAGCGCTATCGTAAAGGACTTTGATCTATATACTGATCTGTTAATATTGTTAAGAGAAAGGTAAGAATCTTATGAAACATATTTATCTGAATTTAAAAAGATTTGATGTTCCAGTGGAATTCGGAGGCGTAAACCGTCTTGCTCCAGTTGCTGACTGGGCATCCTGTATTGTAAAGAATACGCAGGAAGAATTAAAAAAATATGATCCTTCAGAAGTGGAATTTGGCATGTATTTTCCGGAGGTGCATCTTCTGAATGCGGCTGCAGCCAAAACAGAAGGAAGCCCTGTTCAGATCGGATGTCAGAGTGTGTTCAGAGCAGACACCGCAGTTGGCGGAAACTTTGGTGCGTTTACCTCAAACAGACCGGCTTCTGCTATGGTGGCTGCAGGATGTGAGACTACGATCATCGGACACTGCGAAGAAAGAAATGATAAGGCAGGAATTCTTGCAGAAGCAGGCGTTACAGATACAGATGCTGTAAATCGTCTTCTGAACCAGGAAATCAAATGTGCGATTGCACGAGGAATGAAGGTTCTTTACTGTATCGGTGAAAAGAGCGAAGAGCAGGAGCAGTGGCAGGAAGTACTTGGAAGACAGCTTGAGATCGGACTTAAAGATGTAGATACCTCAAAGGTTGTTATCGCATATGAACCAATTTGGTCTATTGGACCTGGAAAAACACCAGCCGGCAAAGAATACATTACCAAGATTGCAAAATTTGTAAAAGAAAAGACAAATGGCATGGACATTGTATATGGCGGCGGCCTAAAACAGGATAATGCAGAAATGCTTGCTTCTATTGATGAAATCGATGGTGGACTGATCGCTCTGACAAGATTCCAGGGTGAGATTGGATACTATCCGGAAGAGTATCTTGAAATTATCCGTCTTTATATGGGAAAGTAAATAACAAAACTAAATATAATGAAGGGAGATTTACTATGAAACTTGATTTTGAGTATGGACAGGGAACCATGGCAGCAGAACTGCCGGATAATACTGATATTTTTATCCCGGGAGAAACAGTAAAGGATCCGGCTTGTATTCCGGAAGATCAGCTGGAGGCTGCTTATCTGGAAAGTCTGGCGCATCCGATTGGAATGCCTACTTTAACAGAACTGGCAGGACCTGGCAAAACAGTTACCTTTATTGTTCCGGACCGTGTAAAGGGTGGAGAACAGGCTACCAGTCACAGAAAATTAAGTATTAAATATATTTTAAGAGAATTATATGCTGCCGGTGTTGAGAAGAAAGATATTATGTTCATTATTTCCAACGGACTGCACCCGAGAAGCAAAGAATCTGATGCCAAAGCAATCTTTGGAGAGGAATTATTCAATGAATTCTGGCATACAGGACAGATCATCAGCCATGACAGCGAAGATCAGGAACATATGGTATATCTTGGAACCACTCACAGAGGTGATCCGGTATACATGAATAAATATGTATTTGACTGTGATATTCCGATTCTGATCGGTCATGTACAAGGAAATCCTTATGGCGGATATTCAGGTGGATACAAACACAGTGCAACAGGTATTACAAACTGGAGATGCATTGCAAGCCATCATGTACCGTCTGTTATGCACAGAGATGATTTTACACCGGTTAACGGCGGAAGCCTTATGCGTAATAAATTTGATGAGATCAGTATGCATATGGAAGAAAAGATGGGACATCCTTTCTTCTGCTGTGATGCAGTGCTGGATACACAGTCCAGACAGATTGCAATTTATTCCGGCTATGCAAAAGAAATGATGCCGATCAGCTGGAAGCTTGCAGACAAGAGAACTTACGTACACTGGGCAGAAAAAAAATATGATGTTCTTGTATTTGGTATGCCGCAGAAATTCCACTATGGTGATGGAATGGGAACCAACCCGATTATGATGATGCAGGCTCTGAGTGCTCAGGTACTTCGATTCAAGAGAGTCATGAGCGATAACTGTGTGATCATCTGTGCATCTACATGTAATGGATATTTCCATGATGAGCGCTGGCCATATTTAAGAGAATTATATGACCTGTTCCAGCACGATCATATGAATACCCTGCCGGATATGAATCGTCTTGGAGAGTATTTTGCAACAAATGAAGAATATATCCGTAAATATCGTTTTACAAATGCATTCCATCCATTCCATGGCTTCTCTATGATGTCCTGCGGACACATTGCAGAAATGAACACCAGCGCAATTTATATTGTAGGTGCTGAAGAACCGGGATATGCAAGAGGAATGGGATTAAAAACAAGAGCTACATTTGAAGAAGCACTGGAAGATGCCAAGAAGAAATTTGTTGGTCAGGAACCAAACATTCTGGCACTGCCAATGACGTTCAAAAAAGCAGCTGTACATCTCTGTATGAAAGATCCTGCACAGGACTGCATGGATGAATACGGACATCGTCATCCTTGCTGCTGTTAATTTAAAACATCCCTGTCCAGAGTCATTTATATGTTTTGGACAGGGATGTTTTTTCTTAAAAAATAAAGGAGACTGGCTTATGAAGGAAAACACAGGTTTAAGAAAAACAACTTTGGCAGCATTGTTTCTTGCGATCGGACTGATTCTTCCGTTTATTACGATGCAGATACCGGCAGTTGGAAAAATGCTTTGTCCAATGCATATACCGGTATTGTTATGCGGTTATGTCTGCGGATGGCCATACGGACTGATCGTTGGGATCATCACACCTCTTTTGAGAGGAGTTTTGTTTGGGATGCCGGCAATTTTTCCAAATGCAGTATGCATGGCATTTGAACTTGCCACATATGGCTTTGTAGCAGGAATTTTATCGGAAAAAATGAACAGAGATATAAAATCACTGTATGTATCACTGATAACAGCAATGCTGTGTGGAAGAATCGTATGGGGACTGGCTTCGGCAGCAATTTATGCACTTACAGGCGGGATTTTTACCTGGAAACTGTTTCTGATGGGGGGATTTGTTAATGCTCTGCCTGGAATTATGATTCAGCTTATGCTGATCCCTGTGCTGGTAGAACGTCTGTATTGTATGGAAGGAACCTTAGAATGGAATTAAAGAGCCATTGCCGGGAAAGATTTGAGCCGGCAGTTGATGCCATCAGACAGCTTCTGGAAGAGAAGAAGGGTTCAGATGAACCGTTGCTGGCTGCGATTGACGGAAGATGCGGAAGTGGAAAAACCACACTGGGGGAATATCTGAAACAGATTTTTGACTGCAATCTGTTTCGGATGGATGATTTTTTTCTGCGGATGGAACAGAGGACTCCGGAGCGCTTAAGAGAGGTCGGAGGAAATGTAGATTATGAACGGTTTGAGGAGACGGTCTTAAGACCGCTTCTTCAGAAAGAGCAGGTATGCTATCAGCCATTCAGCTGTCAGAAATGGGGACTGCTAAAAGCATATCCAATCCCCTATAAGAGACTGAATATAATAGAGGGTTCCTACAGTATGCATCCATACTTTAAGAACCCTTATCATGTCCGTATCTTTATGAATATTTCTCCTGAAGATCAGATTGCCAATATAAAAAGACGTAATGGTCTTGAAAAAGCAAAACAATTTCAGAATATATGGATTCCAAAAGAGGAAGCCTATTTTGAAAAATTCCATGTAATGGAGGGTGCGATCCAGATCATGTGGAATCTGAAAACGGAAGAATAGAGGCTATTCTATCAGGGAAATCTCCAGGTGATAGGTTGCTTCTTTTCCTGCCTCCAGTGCAATAATGCCATACTTGTGAGCAAAAACATCATCATCCTGATGGAAGATGGCAGAACCGTTCCAGGGCTCCAGACAGAGAAATGGAGCCTTTCCTCCGGCAGGTGTCCAAATTGCGAGAGATTCAAAATCAGGGTAATACACGGACACACCTTTCTCTGTAACTGTATTTAAGAAAGAAACGCGATGTGAGTTTGTCTTTTCAAAGAAAACAGCATCCTGATCAAACATTGGAATTGTGAGCGGAAGGGTATTGCCTTCTGCTTTTTGCTGTACCTTGTGTTTAAAATTAAATTCCAGATTCTTAATGTCATATTCGTAGGAGATAAAATTTTCTTCTTTTTCAAATCTCAGAATACAATTTTCAATAGTTTCCCCAGGATTGACCGGGCACATAAAACCAGGATGTGCACCAATGTGGTAGTACATAGTTTCAGAATCCTTGTTTGTGACTCTATAATCCATAGACAGAGTGCTGCCATTCAGATGATAAGCCAAACGAAGTTCAAAATGATAAGGATAGTGTTTTTGTGTCTCTTCATTTGCTTTCAGCAGAAAAGTGATGGAATTCTCGGTTTGTTCTGTTACTTCAAATTCAGATTCCTTGCAAAAACCATGCTTGGGCATCTGATATATATGATCTTTGATAACAGTTTCTCCGTTTCGGACATTTCCCACAGCAGGAAAAAGAAGCGGAGAAGAGCGGAGCCAGTAGGTCGGATCAGAGTTCCATATATACTCTTTTCCCTCTGGGCTGGAATAGGAATTTAACTCGGCACCAAGTGTGTTTACAAGTACGTGATAATCATTGGATTGTAATTTAATCTGCATAATAAACCCCCTTACAATAAATAAAAGATATATAGTAATTGCCGTATCTTAAGCGTACCATAAAAACGCTGTAATGGAAGTAAAAGTTGGACAATCGTTTGTCGGCTGTTATCAGAAAAAATCATCCGGTTCCGAATCGGTGATGGCTTTGTTACCCGTATGTTGCGGGATATTATCTGTGAACAGTTTACAGTATTTTGGAGAATGTGTATAATAAAAGAATAGGAAACACAGGAAAACGGTAATAATATAAATACAGTAGAAAGCGGAAGGAAAACAGGCAGGATGAACGAAAACTTTTTGCATGCTCTTCTTGGCAGTATTTCAGTGTCCGGATATGAAGAACCGGTACAGGATATTGTAGAAGAAGAGATGAAAGACTATGTGGATGAGATCCGCCGGGATGAAATGCAGAATCTGGTCTGCGTTTTGAATCCGGACAGTGATGTGAAGATCATGCTTTCGGCACATGCAGATGAAATCGGTCTTATGATATCCAATATCAGAGAAGACGGAAGGCTGCAGGTGATCGACAGAGGCGGAATTGTTCCGGCAACTTATCCGGGGCAGCAGGTAAGGATCCGGACTTCCAATGGTGAAGTTTACGGTGTGGTTGAGGCATATCGAAATCTGTTTAAAGAAGAGAAACTTGAGACTAGACATTTCCTGATCGATATCGGAGCAAAAGACAGGGAGGATGCACTGAAATATGTAAATCTCGGAGATCCGATCGTTCGGGATACACACATCCGTAAGCTCGCGAACGGGAAATTTACGGCCCGTGCTCTTGACGACAGACTTGGTGTTTACATCATCATGGAAGCAATGAAGAGGGCAAAAGAACGAGGATGTAAGGCAGGTGTTTACGGTGCTTCAACAACAGGAGAAGAAACAACGAAGACGGGGGCTTACTGGACAAGCACACGGATCAATCCGACAATGGCAATCGTTGTCGATGTGACTTATGCAAGTGATTACAATGGAATGGATCCGGCTGAAACGGGAACTGTTCTTCTGGGAGAAGGTCCGGTTCTGTGCAACAGTCCTATTGTAGTAAAAGCCTTGAATGCAAAAATGGAAGAATGTGCAAAAGAAGCCGGAATTCCGGTTCAGAGAGAAGCTGCAAGCAGACTTACTTACACAGATGGTGATAAAATCCATTTTTCCAATCAGGGGGTACCGATGGTACTGGTATCCATCCCTCTGCGCTATATGCACATGCCGGCAGAAGTGGCAGATGAAAAAGATGTGGAAGGCTGCATAGAATTGATTGCAGAATTCCTTGTAAAGTGTGTATAATAGGGGTGGAAACCAGTAAAAAGTGTAACAATAGAAACGTAGAAGGGAGTATTTTTATGGCAAAAATCTTAATCAGCCCTTCCAAATATGTTCAGGGCTCAGGAGAAATGAAAAACATCGGCAAATATGCCGCAGCAGCAGGAAAAAAAGCACTGGTTCTGATCAGCCAGGGTGGTTATAAGAGAATCGGCAAAATGATCGAAGATAGTTTTGCTGAAAATAACTGTGAACTTGTTTTTGATTATTTCAATGGTGAATGCAGCACCAATGAAATCGACAGACTGCTGAAAGTAGTTAAAGACAACGGCTGTGATCTTACAATTGGTATTGGCGGCGGCAAGATTTTTGATACAGCGAAAGCTGTTGCGCATTATGCCGGAACACAGGTGTTCATCTGTCCGACGATCGCGTCCACAGATGCTCCTTGCAGTGCTTTGTCTGTAATCTATACGGATGAGGGCGTTTTTGAAAAATATTTATTCCTTCCGGCTAATCCAAATCTTGTTATGATGGATACAGAGATCATTGCAAAATCTCCTGTCAGACTTACTGTAGCAGGTATGGGTGATGCGCTTGCAACTTATTTTGAGGCAAGAGCATGCCAGAGAAGTGAAGCAACTTCCTGCGCAGGCGGAAACACAACAGGTGCTGCTATGGCACTTGCAGAGCTTTGCTTTGATACCCTGATGGAAGAAGGCGTAAAGGCTAAAATTGCTTTGGAAGCAGGCGTATGTACTCCGGCAGTGGAAAAGATTATTGAGGCAAATACTCTGCTTTCCGGAATTGGATTTGAAAGTGCAGGACTTGCAGGAGCTCATGCAATCCACAATGGTCTGACAGTACTGGAAGAATGCCATCATATGTATCATGGTGAAAAGGTTGCATTTGGAACCCTGGCACAGCTGGTACTGGAAAATGTCCCACATGAAGAATTGGAAGAAATTATTATGTGGTGCATAGAAGTGGGACTTCCGGTCACACTTGAAGAACTTGGAGCAGGTAATGTAACAGATGAGCAGCTTATGGAAGTTGCAAAGGCTGCAAGTGCAGAAGGTGATACTCTTCAGAATATGCCATTCACAGTTACACCGGAGAGTGTATTTGCAGCGATCAAGGCAGCAGATGCATATGGCAGATATTATCTTGGAGAGGAATAAGCAGAGTATAATGTTTTTTGTACAAAAGTGACTTTACAAATCCATCCGGAAAAGGTAAGATTCTTTTATAAAATACTTTACAAAAGGAATCTTTGAGATGGCTGGAACGGAAAAGAAAAACAGTACAAAATGTCAAATTATTAATTATATTATAAATCAAAAAGCAACATCTAAAGTAGAATTATCCAGGAATCTGAATCTCAGCATGCCGACAGTTTTGTCTAATGTAAATGAACTGCTGGCCAGTGGAATTGCAGTTGAAATGGGAGAATATGAGTCTACCGGCGGACGAAAAGCGAAAATGATCAGTATTAATCCTGCATATCGCTGCGCAGTTGGAATTAGAATTACTGCAAAACATGTAGGGTTTGTACTTGTAAATCTGAAATCCGAAATTGAAAAGTATGAAAGAATCCGGATGGAATTTTCAACAGAAGCTTCTTACTATTCGCAGATCAGGGATGAACTGAAACGTTTTTTGATAGATGTAGAAAATCAGGACAGAATTCTTGGAATCGGTATCTCTGTTCCAGGAATTATAAGGTCAGGAGAGAGAATGCTGATCAAGTCACATGCACTTCAACTAGAGAATTACAGTCTCAGTTTCCTGGAACAGGCATTTTCACTGCCAGTATACTTTGAAAACGATGCTAATGCAGCAATGATGGCAGAAGACTTAGACAGATATAAAAATGCATTGTACCTGTCACTGAATAATACTCTTGGTGGAGCATTTTGTATTGATGGAAAATTAATACTGGGAGAGAATCAGAAGGCTGGAGAATTTGGGCATATGATCCTGGTTCCGGGAGGAAAGAAATGTTATTGCGGAAAGCTGGGATGTGCAGATGCTTATTGTGCAGCAAGTGTGTTAACAGATGAAACACACCAGACATTAGAACAGTTTATGGCACATTTAGAAGAAAAGGAAGCAAGTGCAGAAGAGATTTGGCAGGAGTATCTGAAAAATCTGGCGATTTTGATATCGAATTTGCGAATGGCATACGATATGGATATTATTCTTGGAGGTGAAGTCGGAGGATATCTGTCAGAGTATATGATACCATTGGGAGAGAAAGTAATGGAATACAATGGATTTGATCATGATGTGAGATATCTGAAAACCTGTTCTTACAAGAAAGAGGCCTCTGCAGTGGGGGTGGCGAAATATTTTCTGCAGGAGTTTATAAAAAAAATATAATTATGATCTTAGTATCAAGAGCTTATAATCCAGAGAGGAAACACGGAAAAATGTTTTCTCTCTGGATTTTTTGTTGTCAAAATGCATAAATTCATTTAAATAATCTTGTGCAATAGGCAGAAGTTAACAAAGATATATTGACAAATTGAGTTTGATGGATAATAATGTAATCACTTTGATAAAACATTTAATAAAAGATGATAAATAAAGGAGGAACTTATTATGTTACAGCAGGTAATGACAAATCCAGGAGAGATTATTTTCAGAGAAGTACCGGTTCCGGAAATAAAAGATGATCAGGTACTGGTTAAAATCATGAACATTGGAATCTGTGGATCCGATATTCATGTATACCATGGAAAACATCCATTTACCAAATATCCGGTTACACAGGGACATGAAGTATCAGGAGAAATTGTGAAGGTAGGAAAAGATACTTCAGGATTCCATACAGGACAGAAAGTAACAATTGAACCGCAGGTTTATTGCGGACACTGTTATCCATGTCGTCATGGAAAATACAATCTCTGTGAAGAACTGAAGGTTATGGGATTCCAGACAACAGGAACTGCTTCTGAGTATTTTGCAGTAGATGCATCTAAAGTAACACCGATTCCGGAAGAGATGTCTTATGAAGAAGGTGCAATGATCGAGCCTCTTGCCGTAGCAGTACATGCTGTGAAACAGATGGGCGATGTAAAGGGAATGAATATTGCAGTTCTCGGAGCAGGTCCAATTGGAAATCTGGTGGCTCAGTCAGCGAAAGGAATGGGGGCAGCAAACGTTATGATCACAGATGTCAGTGATCTTCGTCTGGATAAAGCAAAAGAGTGTGGAATTGATGTATGCGTAAATACAAAAGAAAAAGATTTTGGAGAGGCAATGATTGAAGCGTTTGGCCCTGATAAAGCAGATGTGATCTATGATTGTGCAGGAAATAATATTACAATGGGGCAGGCAATCAAGTATGCAAGAAAAGGAAGCGTAATCGTTCTGGTAGCTGTATTTGCTGGTATGGCATCGATTGATCTTGCAGTTGCCAATGATCATGAATTGGATATCAAGAGTACGATGATGTACCGACATGATGATTATATCGATGGAATTACACTTGTAAATGATGGAAAGGTACATCTAAGACCTTTGATTTCCAAAACATTTGCATTTAAGGATTATCTGAAAGCATATCAGTATATTGATGACAACCGCGAGACAACCATGAAAGTAATCATTAATGTTCAGGAAAAATAGAATTCCAGCAATATTCTGATAGGGGAGAAAAATATGGGGAACGAAAGTAATAATGGAAAAGTACCGCTGATCAGTAAGATCGCATATGGGTTTGGAGATGTGGGATGTAATTTCAGCTGGATGTTTGTCAGTAATTTTCTGATGATTTTTTATACAGATGTGTTTGGAATCAGTATGGCAGCGGTATCAGCTTTGATGCTTTTTTCAAGATTCTGGGATGCAATCAATGATCCGATCGTAGGTGGTCTGACAGATAAGACTCATACAAGATGGGGAAGATATCGTCCGTGGCTTCTTATAGCTGCTCCAATTACAGCAATTCTTCTCGTCCTTTCTTTTTGGGCACATCCGGACTGGTCAAATACAGCGAAGATTATTTATATGGTAATAACATATTGCCTTCTCGTGTTAGGATACACCTGTGTAAATATTCCATATGGAACACTCTGCGGTGCTATGACACAGGATATTGATGAGCGTGCCAAAATTAATACCTCGCGATCGGTGTCAGCCATGATCGCGATTGGAATTATTAATATTGTGACAGTTCCGCTGATCAGCAAGCTGGGAAGCAGCAGTGCAAAGAATGGATATTTGTTCGTTGCAATCATTTATGGATGCATCTTTGCTGCCTGTCATTTCTTCTGTTTTGCAAAGACAAAAGAACAGGTAGTAATTCCTGAGAAAGAAAAAATTTCAATTAAAGTACAGCTGAAAGCAGTTATGCAGAATAAACCATATCTTCTGGCACTGGTTGGTCAGGTGTTGTTTGGGTTTACATTATATGGAAGAAATGCAGATATCTTATATTATTTTACTTATGTAGAGGGAAATGCATCCTATTATACAACATATTCGATGTGTATTATCATTCCGTCCATTATTGGTGCGGCATGCTTTCAGCCAGTATTTCGGAAGCTGAATAATAAAGGAAGAACGGCATCTATCTTTGCCTTGTTTACTGGTATCGCAATGCTGGCAATGTATTTCTTTAACGTTAAAGAATCGCCGGTTGTATTTTATACTCTTGCCGGAATCACGCAGTTCTTTTTTTCTGGATTTAATACGGCAATTTACGCAATTATTCCAGACTGTGTGGAATATGGTGAATGGAAGACTGGACTTAGAAATGATGGATTTCAGTATGCTTTTGTTTCTCTTGGAAATAAAATCGGAATGGCAGTTGGAACAGCACTTCTTGCAGCACTGCTTGGAAAATATGGATATGCAGCAAATCAGACACAGAATTCGGCAGTAATTGCAATCATGAAGCATGCATTTTCGACAATTCCGGGAATCCTGTGGATTGTTACGGCAATTGTTTTGTTCTTTTATCGATTAAACAAAAAACGTTATAATGAAATCGTAGAGGATCTGAAAAGAGGAAAGACCACTGATTTGCGAAATGTACAAAAAATGTAAAACCCATACAAAAAAATTGTTGGATTTATGGATTTACAGGCAGGAATCTGTTTGTTATAGTTTCGCCATAAGTTGCAACGGAGCAAACTCATTAAGTAGTTTGCTCCGTTTTTTCTATCACGCAGAAAGGGCTGCCGTAAGGCGGCTCTTTTTGCTTTATTAAAGCCGGAAATACTCCGATTTACGCAGCAAGCACAGACACAGACAAAACTGCTGCAGTGGATTGGGAGAACGGTGACAACATCAAAGCCATTAAGGAAAAAGGTGTGATCACCGTAGCCACCGGTACCTATGTACCATTTGAATATCGTGATGATGATAATAATATCGTAGGCTTTGACATTGATCTGGCTCAGTACATTGCAGATAAGCTGGGAGTCGACATGGAAGTGACAGACATGGAATTTCAGTCAATTGTTCCATCTATCCAGAATGGTGAATATGATTTTTCCATCGCAGCAATGTATAAGACAGACGAGAGATGTGAGGTTGTAGACATGTCAAAATCCTACTGCGACAGTGGTATGATTCTTGCTGTAAAAGAGGATTCCAAGTATGCAGACACAATTAAGAGTCTGGCTGACTGCGATGGTTTGAAGGTTGCTGTAAAAGAGGGTGCAACTTCCTACAATGTGGCACAGAGTTTTCTGGATGAAAATCCGGATGTTTCTTATGAGATTGTTCAGTATAAAGATACAGTTGGCTGTGTTTCCGATCTTCTGGCAGGTCGTGTGGATGTAGTAGTAAACGACCTTCTGAACCAGAAGATCCTTTCCAAGGAATATGATGGAACCAAGATTGTATGTGACCCATTTACTCATGCAGAGAACGCCATCGCAGTTCAGAAAGGCAAAGATGACCTGCTGGCATTTATCAATCAGTGCATTGATGAGTATTATGAAGACGGAACCTACGATGCACTTTGGAAAAAATGGATCGATGCTTCCGGTGAAGGGGAAGAAGCGGCAGCAGAAGAAGATATAGCAGCAGAAGATGCAAAGGCTGCTGAATAAAACAGAGATGCAGAAATACTTCTATTCAGGAAACGAGTTGCTGTGAACAAGGTGAACAGTAACCGGAAAAGTAAGGAAGAAAGGATAAACCGGCGATAATTACTGGTCACAGGGAAAATAGTATGGTAACATTAAAATGGTCACTTGTATTTGACAAAATACCGTCACTGCTCCATGGATGTGCGGTGACGATGGAAATATCGGTTCTGACACTTATATTTGGTACGATTCTGGGAGTGATACTTGCACTGATGAGGGACAGTCACATAAAAGTGATTGCAAGGCTCGCTCAGTTGTATATCTGGATCTGGAGAGGAACCCCACTGATGGTACAGGCATTTCTGATCTACTTCGGATTGCCAAATCTGGGTATTACCCTCAGTGCTATGACGGCGGGTACACTTTCCATGTCATTGAATACAGGTGCAATATATTGCAGAGATAGTACGTTCCGGTATCCATGCTATTGACCCGGGCCAGAGAGGTAGCAGACCGGATTTTGTTTATGGAAGATGGAGTTATTGTGGAGGATGCGCCTCCGGAAGAATTTTTTGAGCATCCGAAAAACGAGCGCATTCGCCAGTTTATCAGGAAAGTTGAGAAAAGATAATACAGAATGGATTACATTATTAAAGACGGATGGATTGTAAATGGAAAAAAGGAGAAACCTTTTTATGGCGATCTGGTAATAAAAAATGGAAAAGTTGCGGAAGTGGGAACACATATTGAGATTCCCGGGAACTTTCCGAAAGAGAATATTCTGAATGCGGCCGGTGGTTATATAACTCCCGGCTTCATTGACATTCACAGGCATGGAGACTGGCAGGCCTTTGGGAATGGGGATGACCAGCTTCTGAACAGGCAGGGACTGACGACTGTGGTAAATGGAAACTGTGGGCTTTCGGTGGCTCCGGCCGGAGAAAAGTTCGAGAAAGAAATCGCGGGATTTCTCAGTAGTGTGACAGGGGATTCAAGAAACAGAGGAGCTGAGATTATGTCAACCATGTCTTCCTATATGTCCGCTTTAGAGAAAGAAGGGCGAAGCGTCAATACGGGAATGCTTGCAGGAAATGGCACAATCCGTGCCGGAGTAAAGGGATATGCATCCGGAAAGCTATCAAAAGAGGAGGTACACCAGGTCTGGGATGCCGTGGAGGAATCTCTGGCAGCCGGAGTCCTTGGAATCAGCCTTGGAATTGCTTATGCTCCGGAATTTGAATATGACAGGGATGGGCTGGTAGAAGCACTGCAGCCCCTGAAAGGAACGGATATTCCTGTAACTGTTCATATCCGAAATGAAGGTGATGGGATTCTTCTGGCTCTGCAGGAGGTAATCTCTGTGGCAGAGGAACTTAAGATACCACTGCATATAAGCCATCTGAAATGCATTGGAAAGAAAAACTGGGGTGAGACACCAGTGAGAATACTGCAGCTTTTTGATCAGGCAGCAACGAGAGGTGTGAAAGTAGATTTTGACCTGTATCCTTATCTTACAGGTTCCACCCAGCTGGTACATCTTCTTCCGCCACAGTTCCAGGAGGGCGGCACAGATGCGATTTGTGCCAGACTGGCTGACCAATCCTGCAGAGGAAAAATTACAAAGGTGCTGAAGCAGCCCTCAGACATTTTTGAAAATATTGTGGAACTGGCTGGATTTGATATGATTTATGCCAGTACTTTGCATACAGAGAAATTCAGAAGCTATGCAGGACAGTCCATTGCAAAAATCGCAGAACAATTTAAACAGGATCCATATGATACTTTGTACGACATTTTGCTTGCAGAACGATGCCAGGTTACCATGCTGGATACCATTGCTTCTGAAGAGGATATGCTGCATTTTCTGAAGGATAGCCGGGCAAATCTGATCTCGGATGCAATCTATCCGGCTGGTGGAAAATATCATCCCAGAGTATATGGTGCATTTCCCAAGCTGTTGACGGATTATGTGCGGGATAAAAAGGTGTTTTCCATTGAAGATGCAATATATAAAATGACAGCGAAACCGGCAAGGGTTCTGGGAATAAACAGGGGAATCCTGGAAAAAGGAATGCCGGCGGATATCAATATATTCCATTTGGATAAACTGAAGGTTCATGCTGACTTTGAGAACCCGGATCAGTACTGCACGGGATTTGATTATGTGCTGGTGGGCGGCGAGATTGCAGTAAAACAGGACGAGTACAGGAACCCTCAAAGCGGCAGGATAGTGCGGGGATGTAACAAATAAATGTTTGAGAGAATTTTGTGAAATCAAAAAAGGAAGGAACGCCATGAAGTTAACAGAAGAAAGAAAAGCAGAGGTTCTTGCCCTCTGCAAAAAGCTGGTTTCCAACAGAAGTTATTCCGGTGAGGAGAATGCAGTAGCCGATGTTCTGAAATGTTTTATGCGTCAGAAGCAATTTGATGATTTTTGCACAGATAAATATGGTAATGTGATCGGAAAGATCAAAGGCGACAGGACTGGAAACAAGGTTCTGTTTGACGGGCATATGGATACTGTTCCGGCAGATAACAAAGAAGCCTGGAAACATGATCCCTTTGTACCGGTAGTGGAAGATGGTAAATTATACGGTCGGGGAACATCAGATATGAAAGGGGCAGTGGCTGCATTTTTCTGTGCAGCAGCTTACTTTATGGAAGACCATGGGAAAGATTTTGCCGGAGAAATTTATACGGCAGGAGTGGTTCATGAGGAATGTTTCGAGGGCGTGGCTGCCAGAAGCATCAGTGAGCTGGTGAATCCGGATTATGTGGTGATTGGTGAAGCATCTGAACTGAATATCAAAACCGGACAACGTGGACGTGCGGAGATTATTCTGGAAACCTTCGGAAAAGCAGCTCATTCCGCCAATCCAGAGAAGGGTATCAACGCGGTAAAAAAGATGTGTAAGCTGCTTGACGAAATCGACAGGATCCAGCCGCCGGTTCATGAGCAGCTGGGAAAGGGAATTCTGGAAGTTACAGATATTATTTCTTCCCCATATCCCGGAGCCTCCGTAGTTCCTGAATACTGCCGGGCAACTCTGGATCGAAGACTTCTTACCGGAGAAACCAGGGAGAGTGTTCTGGCCCCTGTTCAAAAGCTGATCGATTCACTGGAAAAAGAAGATCCGGGATTTTCAGCGAAGGCCTCTTTTTCCGTAGGCAGTGAGAGGTGTTACACAGGTGCTGAAATTCAGGGCGAGCGATTTTTCCCGGGATGGTACTATGCCCCGGAAGAGAAGTATGTTCAGCAAATTCTCCAGAAAATCCGGGAAGCAGGCTACGATCCTGAACTGACCCAATACAGCTTTTGTACCAACGGCAGTCACTATGCCGGTGAAAAAGGAATTCCAACCATTGGTCTTGGTCCATCCAGAGAAGATCTGGCACATATGGTGGATGAGTATGTGGAACTTACACAGCTTTATGGGGCAGTGGAATGTTATTATGCGGTGATGGAGGCTTTGGTGTTGTAGAAGAGAATAGCGTGAGTTACACATGACGAGCAAATATCCAGATAAAAAGAGCAATCCTGAATTGCATGGATAAGCGAAATAACAGAAGAACCGGAATGTAGAAAGTGGAGGATGGTAAATGGAAATGAAAGGTGCAATTTTTGATATGGATGGTCTGTTGTTTGATACAGAGAACATCTATCAGGAAACATGGAACGAGCTGGCAGCAGAGAATGGTGTGACTCTTGGAATAGATTTTGTTGGTGATATTTGTGGAACCAGCGGTGCACATATGTGCAGAGTGATTGAGAAGCATTATGGAGTTGCAGATGGAAGCGTTATCATGGAAGAGTGCATGAAGCGGGTGCGACAGAAACTTAAGGTTCATGTGCCAAAGAAATCAGGAGCAGAGCGGATTGTAAAGACTTTTTTTGATAAAGGCATACGTCTTGCAGTAGCAAGTAGCAGTTATCCGGAGCAGATAGAAAGTAATCTGAAACTGGCGGGAATGAGAGAATATTTTGATGCAGTTGTCAGCGGCAAAGAGGTTAAACATGGTAAACCGGCACCGGATATTTTTCTTCTCGCAGCAGAGAGAATCCATTGTACACCGGAAACCTGCTATGTCTTTGAGGACAGTGAGAATGGTATCCGTGCCGGAAAAGCAGCAGGATGTACTGCAATTATGATACCGGATGTTCTGGCACCGTCAGAGGAGATAAAAAAGTTTGTTGATGGAATCTATGAGAGCCTGGATGAATTTACAGAAGAAGTATTGGAAAAGTGATGCAGACGGTAATGCTGGAATAGAAGACGGAAGTTTGCGTACATGTAAACTCATGGTAATAATGACTAAAAACAGAAGGTGCTTTTTTAGTAAAAACTGCTTTTGCAACCAGAATAAAATAGTTTTATAATAAAGATAGCGGCGAGTGGCGTAATCATGCAGAAAAGCAAAATATACGTTACTCGCCTTTATAAAATTAATTTCAGGAGGAAGCACATATGCATGAGTATGAAATTTTTATTGAGGATATAAATCCATGTGGAGGAGAACAATACAGTAAAAAAACATTGATAGAGGCAGAAGCAGCCAGCCCGGAGGCTTATGTAAAAGAAAATGGAAGATTCCCAATTCTGGAAACTACAAGCAATGAGAGTGGAGATGTTGTAATTGTAACAGGAGATAATAACGGCTCTTTTGTACGATATACTTTTACGGAATAAAAGGACCGGTCAGTAAGGAGAGAATTTTGTGAAATATGAAATTGGAGATTTTGTCAGTAAACCAGTTACAGGTATCTGTAAAATAGAAGATATTTTATATTTGACTCCTCAGGACGAAAAAAACAATAAATTATATTATCTGATGAAGCCAATAGAAGATGAAAAGGATAAAATATATGTTCCAGTTTCAAATTCAGATTCAAGATTGAGATTATGTCTGACAAAAGAAGAAGCATGGAATCTGATCAAACGAATTCCGGAGATTCCGACAGCATGGATAAACAATGAAAAACTGAGAGAGCAAAATTATAAAGAAGCAGTAAAAGCGAATGATCCGGAAGCATTAGTTGCGATCATAAAAATGATTTATCAGCGAAAACAGAAAAGACTTGCACAGGGGAAAAAGTGTACTGCAACGGATGCAAGGTATTTCCAGATAGCAGAAAATCTGTTATATATGGAACTGGGAGTTGCTATTGGAAAACCCAAAAAAGAAGTATGTGAGACGATTATTGAGTACATTACAGACAACTGCTAATAAAACTTTGTTTGACTTTTTGAATAACAGGGAATATAATTGTAACGAACGAGTAGCAAGTAAGCGTAAATCCAGTTTACCTGCTGCTCGTTTTTATTTTATTAAAATACAATATCGTCATGAAAAAGTGTGTAGCCTGTCAGCGTAAGTCCAGCTAATAAGACAGGGTGTGCACTTTTTTTGTGCAGAAAAGAGAGGAGTTAAAACACAATGGCGGAAAGCAACAAGATGAAGGATATGCCGGTGAATAAGCTGATGATCCAGATGGGGATTCCGATGATTTTATCCATGGCATTGCAGGCAGTCTATAACATTGTAGACAGTGCATTTGTAGGAAATATGAGAGTGGGAAGTGAAGCGGCATTAAATGCTTTGACACTGGTATTTCCGGTTCAGATGCTTATGGTAGCAGTTGGAATCGGAACCGGTGTTGGAACGAATGCACTTCTTGCAAGGACACTTGGACAGGGTAATAGTAAAAAAGCTGCAAAAGTAGCAGGTAACAGTCTGTTCCTGGGCGTGATCATTTATGTGGTCTGCTTATTATTTGGTATCTTTGGGGTGAAAGCATATATTTCATCACAGACAGTAGATGCAGAAGTACTGGAGATGGGAGTCAGCTATCTGCAGATATGCTGTGTGATTTCTTTTGGAATTATTTTCTTTTCTCTATTTGAAAAGTTACTCCAGGCAACAGGTCGTTCTCTTTATTCTACAATTGGTCAGGTAGTAGGTGCGGTTGTAAATATTATCCTTGATCCGATCATGATCTATGGTATTGGACCCTGCCCTGAAATGGGCGTGAAGGGTGCAGCCTACGCAACCGTAATTGGTCAGGTAGCATCAGCAGTTTTATTATTCATTTTCCATATGAAATTGAATAAAGAATTTGAGCATGGGGCGAAGTACATGAAACCAGATAGCGGAATTATCAAGGAAATTTATGCAATCGGACTTCCGGCAATTATCGCTCAGGCTCTGATGTCTATTATGGTTTATGTGATGAACCTGATCCTGAAGTTCAATCCATCAGCACAGACAGCATATGGATTGTTCTATAAGGTACAGCAGTTTGTTCTCTTCCTTGCATTTGGTCTGCGAGATGCAATCACCCCGATCCTTGCGTTTGCTTATGGAATGAGAAGCAAAAAGAGAATCCAGGATGGAATCAAATATGGTCTGATTTATACAATTGTATTAATGATTCTGGGAATTGCAATCACAGAGATTTTCCCTGGAGCATTTGCTACTCTGTTTAATGCGGGACAGTCAAGAGAATATTTTATCGGTGCGATGAGAGTGATCTCAGTAAGCTTCTTATTTGCCGGAATCAATGTTGCTTATCAGGGCATTTATCAGGCACTGGATGGAGGTATGGAATCGCTGGTTATTTCACTTTTGAGACAGCTTGTGATTATTTTACCATTGGCGGGAATTTTTTCTATATTTGTAAGAAATGGTCAGATGGGAGTTTCGCTGATCTGGTGGGCATTTCCGATTACTGAAATAATTTCATGCTTTGTAGGATATATGTTCTTAAAGAAAATCAGAAAAAATAAGGTTAATGCCTTGCGTTAAGGAGGATTCAGAGATGGCGAAAAGAATTATTACGATCAGCAGAGAATTTGGAAGCGGTGGACGTTTTATAGGAGAAGAAGTTGCAAAAAAACTTGGAATTGCTTATTATGACAAAAATATCATCAGCGAGATTGCAGAAAAGTCTGGTTTATCTCCGGAATATATTCAGGAAAATGCAGAGTTATCTCCGAAGAAAGGTTTACTTGCATATGCACTTGCCGGACGTGACATCACAGGGAAATCTGTAGAAGATATGGTATATGAGGCACAGAGAAAAGTTATCTTAGATCTGGCTGAGAAGGGACCCTGTGTGATCATTGGAAGAAATACAGATTACATCCTGAAGGACAGGGATGATGTGCTGAATGTATTTATCCATGGGGATATGCCAGAGAAAACGCAGCGTATCATTCGCTTATATAATGTAGAAGAGAAGGAAGCTGTCAAAATGATGGCAGATACAGATAAAAGACGTATGACAAATTACAACTTTTACACGGATCAGAAATGGGGAAAAGCCAGCAACTATACGTTGTGTCTGAACAGTTCACAGCTTGGATATGACAGATGTGAGAAGATAATAGTGGAATGTAGCAAATAACCGAGGCGTGAGTCATAGTCAAGTTGCTGTGAACGGAGTGAATAGTAATATTAAAGGAAGCGTGTCGAAAGTATAAAAATATAGATATTGACAAGAGATAAAAAATAATTTAATGTTTGATTGTTGTAAATAATATAATTACAATTATAATGGGGATTAAAGGAAAAGTCAACACAGTAATGAAACTTACAGAGGATTGTATCATATGCTATTTATACACCAGAATCAAAAAACATATGACTAAAAAAATGTATCACCTTTATTATCGTGAAAACAGGGAAAAGATTATGAAACTATGACTGAGGTAATGGATGAAAGAGGATCCGGACAAAGTTAGATTTATGAGAACACAAAAATCCTTGTATAAACATTGATTATTATATGATACTATAAATGTTCACAAAGGAGAGTTTATGGAATACAAAAATCAAACAGAAAATCGTGCATTTCAGGAAATGTTGCAGGCAGCAGTAAAACGGCTGCAAAATCGTTCCGGAGAGGATCTTGCAGCAAAAAGTGGGGCTGTTTTTCATAGCAGCCGAAATGTGCTTGAAGTACTGAGTTTTTATGAAACGATTGAAATTCAACTCCCTGAGTTTCGTATTAACTCAAAAATGGACGAATGGCATTATCTGATATTGCTGCATTATCTGGATATGGCAGATGGAACAGAAAGCTCACGAAATCTTATTACTTTTGGTAATCTGAAAGACGGATTGATCCGAGGAACCAAGTTTGACCGGACAGCAGAGCAGAAACTGGAAAAACTTTTGCAGGACAAAGATCCGGAGAAAATTCAGAAAGCATGTAAAAATCTGGGTGCAGAATTCACTGAAACAAAGGCAGATCTGTGTGCTGTTTTTCCAGTTCTGCCACGATATCCGGTAACTTTAAAGATATGGTTTGCAGATGAAGAATTTCCTGTATCTGGTAAAATATTTCTTCAGGATCATGCTGATCATTATCTAAGTGTAGAAGATGCGGTAACAGTTGGAGAAATTTTGCTGCAAAAATTATCAGAAGCACTTTCTTCCCTTTGATCATGAACCAGAAAACTTTCCAGTCCGGCTTTGATGAAAGCATCAATGGTTGTTTGAATCTGTTTCCAGTCATTGCAGTGATTTCTAAGCATCAGTCTGTTTATGGAAAGGCATCCATTCATCTGAAAATAAAAGACAGACTCTGCCTGTTCAAAGGTCAGGAGGCTGTGTGACATAAGCCAGGTCACATAGCCTTCTTTTGTATTTTCTGCTATTTTTTCCAGAAGGATGGGAGCTATCGTGTCATCCAGGAACAGTGCCCTGTACTGTGATTCCATTTGAATTTTCTGACAGAATGGATAAGAACAGCTTTTTTTATTAGGACAGAATAAATGATCTACAGTTGTTAACATATCCTGAGTCATATCATCAAAAATATCTGTTAATACATCATGGATATCGTAGTAATGAAGATAAAAAGTGCCACGGTTGATTTCAGCATTTTTGCAGATCTCAGTAACTGTAATTTTTGTAAAACTTTTCTGCTTTAACAATTCTAAGAACGTATCTTTTATGGTTTGCCTGGTATAGCGGGTACGGCGATCTTGTTTTCTCGTTTTTTCTGACATTATATCCTCCTGTATTATTTGGTATCATATGATTTTTCAACAATTTTTTTGATGTGTTGAGTAGCTATACAAATCTCACAGATTGATTATTGTAATTTATATAGTAACAACTATAATGAGATTTAAAGAAAAAGTCAACAGGTTGTTCAGAATTTTAGGAGGAAAAATATGGGACATGTAATTGCGATATCAGGAAAAGGCGGCGTAGGAAAAACTACACTTTGTGGATTATTGATCCAGTATTTGTGTGAAAGTGGGAAACGTCCGGTTCTGGCCGTGGATGCAGATGCGAATGCCAATTTAAATGAAGTGCTTGGTGTGGAGCCGGAGCTCACACTTGGAGAGCTGAGAGAAGAAATTGAGCGGGCAGGCGTAGACCCACGATATCAGATTCCATCCGGTATGACGAAGCAGGCATATCTGGAAATGCGTCTTTCTGATGCGATTGTGGAAGAAGATGATTATGATCTGATGGTAATGGGGCGAACCCAGGGACAGGGCTGCTATTGTTTTGTAAATGGTCTTGTACAGACCCAGGTTCAGAAACTGCAAAGCCATTATCCATATATTGTGGTTGATAACGAAGCGGGTATGGAACACATCAGCAGAGGAATCCTGCCAATGATGGAAGTTGCGATTCTTGTGAGTGACTGTTCCAGAAGAGGTGTTCAGGCAGCCGGACGTATTGCAAAGCTGATGAATGAATTAAACTTTAAACCACAGAAAACTGGATTAATCGTGAATCGTGTTCCAGAAGGAAAACTGGATGCCGGAACTCTGGAAGAAATCCGAAATCAGGGGTTGGAACTGTTAGGCGTTGTACCACATGATGACCAGGTATATCAGTATGACTGTGATGGAAAGCCGATCATACGGCTTCCGAAAGATTCTCCTGTAAGAAGTGCACTGGGAGAAATTGTAAAGAAGTTAGGATTGTGAGTTGGAGGATTGAAAGTTTGAAGATTGAGTAAGCAGAAATATCATCTGATTTGGTATAACCAATTGCAAAGAAAGGAAAATCTTCATGAGAAATCATTGGACAGAAATAGAAAAATATTTAGAAGACCAGAAGATAGCGCAGGAATTGATTGGAGAACTGAGAGATTTTCACATGCGTTATGAGGTAGAGAATCAGGTAAAAGAACGGGTAGAAAAACCGGATATCCTATTTTATGGGAAAAAGATTCTGGAAATGTCAATAGCAGCGCTTCTTCAGGGAGATAACCTGTTACTTTCCGGTGCGAAAGCTACAGGAAAAAATGTACTATGTGAGACACTGGCATGGATATTCGGAAGACCGGAATACGACATTTCTTTTCATGTAAATACGGACAGTGCCGATCTGGTTGGAACGGATACCTTTATAAATAATGAGGTTCGCCTTCGGAAAGGCCCCATCTACCAATGCGCGGAATTTGGAGGATTTGGAATCCTGGACGAAATCAATATGGCAAAAAATGATGCGGTTTCTGTACTGCATGCCACACTGGATCATCGGCGCAGAATCGATATTCCAGGATATAACAGGATTTTACTTCATCCGGCAACACGATTTATCGGCACGATGAATTATGGTTACGCAGGTACCAGAGAGCTAAATGAAGCATTGGTTTCAAGGTTTATGGTAATTGATATGCCTGAAATGGATGAGGATAGTGTCCTTTTTGTATTAAGACAACATTTTCCAGATGGGGAAAAAAGTGCACTGAAAGCTTTTGCAGGACTGTTTCTGGATTTGCAGATCAAAGCTTATCATGGAGAAATCTCAACAAAATCTCTTGACCTGAGAGGATTGGTTTCTGCTGTAAAAGCAACAAGAAGCGGACTTTCTCCAATTGATGCAGTCCGGATGGGGATCATAAATAAAAGTTTTGATGTATTTGAAAAAGAAATCGTAGAAGATGTGGTTTCTACAAGAATCCCATCTTCCTGGACCGGAAAAGACATATGGGGGTAAACTTGTATGAAGGATGTCAGATGGCCGGCGGAACAACTGGAAGAACATCGTCTGGAGATCAGCAATCGTATCAGAAATCTTTTTTGGACAGTCAGTGGTGATTATGATACGGAATTTGAACCGGACACAGAAAAATATGTTTATTCAAAACAAACGGTTCTGTATGAGGCAGTGAAGCAGGGTGCCTTTGCACGATATTTTGATCAGAAAAAACTTGGCATGTATTTGATGAAAAAATTACATTTTTCTGCTGGAGAAGATATGCTGTTGTCTCTTGCTGGATTATGCATGGATGCTGCAGTGAATCGTTTTATCATTCGAGAACGTTTGGGAACAAAGGAAATCAGAGAACAGGCGTTCAGAGAATTGGAAAAGGCCGAGGAAGAGCAGGTATCAGACAAGGCTGGAACAGACCTGATTCACAGGATTAGGCTTCTGTATATAAGGCATGTTCTGGAGAACACAGACGATAAGGGAATGGATCCACAGGCAGAGATTGCATTGTACAAGATTCTTTCTCTGAAGGATGCGGAAAATACGGAAGATGTCATAAACGTGATAGATGAGATTTATAATCATGTTCTGGATCCCTCTTTTGAAAAAAGAAATGGAAATCTGGAGAAGATTCTGAATTTACCGAATATGGCATTGGCCAATGACGCGTGGCAGGAATGCATGACGGATGAACAGATGGAAGACATCATTCAAAAATATCTTTCTAATCTCAAAAAAAAGATGATGAGTCTGGATATCAGAAACAAAAAGAAAAAAAGATTTTATTTCTCGCCGGAAAATGAAGAAGTTCCGAAAAGCTCGGAGAATATAAATCCACAGGCAGTGCGACGGATACGGGAATATGTGGAACTGAATTACGGAAAATCGTATCTAAGTGAATCGGAGCAGGCCAGAGTCAACCGGAAAATTTGTACAGGAATCCACAAAAACTGTATCCTGTATCTTACAGATGGAATTTTACAGAGCCCTGTGATAAAAAATAATCAATACCGTTTTTCTCAGCTGCAGTTTGAAAAAAATAAAGCCTATTATGGAAATAATCACTGGATCATCAAAAGAAATATTTCTGTGTTGGCAGAGTCACTGAAACGGGCATTTATAATCCGAAAGGATGATTTTGTCAGCAGATCTGATGCAGGGCAGCTTGTTCCTGAGAGGTTATGGAAAATTGGAAGAACAGACGATGACAAGTTATTTAATAGAAAAAAGAGATCTGAAGATTCTGAGTTTGTAATAGACGTCCTGATTGATTCCAGTGGTTCCCAAGCAGGCAGACAGGCTCAGGTAGCGGCGCAGGGATATATTATCAGTGAAGCATTAAGCCAGGCAGGAATTCCTCATCGGGTGACAGGATACTGTGCTTTCTGGGGATATACAGTACTTCAGAGATTTCGGGATTATGAAGATCCAAGGGAAACAAATGAAAGAATCTTTCAATTTCGGGCATATGCCAATAACAGAGATGGGCTTGCACTGAAAACAGTCTGTTCTTCTCTCATGGAGCGACCGGAAAAAAATAAGATTTTAATCGTATTAAGTGATGGAAAACCCTGTGATATGAGTATACAACGACCAGGAACCCGCCAGCCCAAGATCTATGACGGAGAAGGAGCTATGAAAGATACTGCATCTGAGGTGCGTCGGGCCAGAAATCAGGGAATTTTCGTAATTGGTATTTTTGTAGGGAATGAAGAAGAACTTTCCGTGGAAAAGAGAATCTATGGAAAAGACTTCGCCTATATTCGTAATATCAGCAATTTTTCTCGTATGGTAGGAACTTTTTTGCGAAGACAAATTGATATGGAATGAAAATGGAGGAATCACTATGGGTAAAATTAAATTTTCCAATTGCCAGGATGTAAGAAATCAGAAAAAGATACAGGAATTAGACTGTCCACGCTGTCATGAACTGGGAGGCATTGAAGCCTTTGTGAAAGACGGGATACTTGCAGAGGACGGAGTATGTGATAACTGCGGATATATTCTTCCAGAAGGAACAGAACTGGAGGAAGTGGAGTAAGAAGCATTTAAGGAGATAAGAGATGAAAATAGCAGTTTGCGGAAAAGGTGGATGTGGAAAAAGTACAGTAACCAGTCTTTTGGCTAAGGCTTTAGCCAGACGAGGAAAAGAAATTTTGGTAATTGATTCCGATGAATCTAATTATGGTCTACACCGACAGCTAGGTATGAAGCTTCCCAGAGATTTTACAGATTATTTCGGTGGAAAGCAAAATGTTTTAAATGATATGACGTTATCAAAATTTACTCATCAGTTTTTTGAGAAAACCTGGACTATAGATGATATACCGGAAGATTATTATAGTCTGAAGGACGGTGTAAAACTGATGAGCAGTGGAAAAATTCATCAAGCAAATGAAGGGTGTTCATGTGCTATGGGAACTGTTATGACTCAATTTATCCAAAATCTTAGGCTTACAGAAGACCAATTTGCATTAATGGATATGGAGGCTGGTATTGAACACTTTGGACGTGGAATTGATAACGGTGTAGATTTGATATTGATAATCATAGATCCATCCTATGAATCCTTACAGCTTTCCAAAAAAATCGGGGAATTATCGGAAAGTATTCGAAAACCATTTTATTACGTTTTCAATAAAGTAACAAAAGAGAATCAGGAAATGATGTATGAAGCTGTATGGAATTCAAGTCGAGTCGCTGTATCTCTTAGTGCGGATCCTAGTATTATGGGAGAGGGACTGATGGGGAAAGAACTATCAGAAAAACCAGATGCTATTGAAAACTTAACAGAATTTCTACTTTCTATTTAATATGGATATATGATAAAAGATAACCAGATTATACAGCTGTAATTTGTAAAATTAGATCCGCTTGATGCAAGAAAGAAGCAGTGATATACTGAAACAAAAGGTATTTATAAAATAATAAAAACCTGGAATTGTATTGTGTGATTGAACAGTTACAAAGAATGCAATTCTTGTGGAGGGTATAGGATGATACAGATTGCAATTGTGGAAGATGAAGAAATTTACGTAAAACAATTAACAGAGTATATCCGGAAATATCAAAAGGAAAGGGGAAGATCAATAAAGGTTACGGTATTTGGTGATGGAGAAGATATCATTGAGAATTACAGTGGTGGTTTTGACATTATTCTGATGGATATTCAGATGCGGTTCATGGACGGTATGACAACTGCAGAAAAAATCCGTCAGATGGATCAGAAAGTAATTATTATGTTTATTACAAATATGATTCAATATGCAGTACGTGGATATGAAGTTGATGCAATGGATTATGTAGTAAAACCAGTTGAGTATTTTTCTTTTTCGCAGAAACTGGATAAAGCAATTGGACGTATTCGTTCTGAAGCAAAGGAATTTCTTATGATTACGATTGGAGAAGGAATCGTAAAAACAGATATAGCAGATATCTATTTTATTGAAGGACAGGGACATAATGCAGTTTTTCATACTTTAAGAGGGGATTACAGTTCCAGAGTTACGTTAAAGGAACTGGAAGAAAAATTGATAGTTCATAATTTCTTCCGGTGCGCCAAGGGGTATCTGGTAAACATGAATCATGTAGAAGGCATTGTTGGTTCTGACTGTGTGATTCATAGTGTACATATACCAGTCAGCAGAACTAGAAAAAAGGAATTTATGAATAAACTTTTGCAAAATCTGAACATGGATTAATTTTGTTGGGCGGATAACGGAGGAAGTTATGTTATACCAGGATATTCCAAGAATTTATACAGCAATTGCGGAGTGGGGAGCGTGTCTGGTTTATCTCTATATGTTGAAAAGAGAAAAAATGAAATCTGCACATTTTCTTATTGGTGTGTTGCTTATGCTGGCATTGCAGTGTGCTTTTCTGGTTGCGACAGGTAATGTATCAGAGGTTTTATGGATTCCCTGTATGATTATTGCTGTTGCTATAATGTATGTATTTCTTATGGTTGGAGGAAGCATGAAACCTCTTGGGGCAGGATATTGCTGTGCCAGAGCATTTGTGTTGGCAGAGTTTGTTGCTTCTCTGCAGTGGCAGATTGTATCTATTGTACAGGTGAGAGGAATTCAAAGTTTCTGGACTGAAATTTTGATTACGATTATAATTTTCGGTGGTTGTTTTGTCATTGATATTTATCTGGAAAGGGATTATCTGAAACAGGATTATCTTCAGCAGATGACTGTAAAAGAAGTTGTAGCAGCAGCAATCATGGCAGTTACAATCTTTGCGTTCAGTAATCTGAGTTTTTTGAGTAAAAATGTACCATTTGCAAGCAAAGAACGTGCAGACATTTTTTCTATGAGAACCCTGATTGATTTTGGAGGAATTGCAATCCTGCATGCTTATCAGAGCAGGATTAGTGAGTATATTGCCGAAAAAGAACTTTCAGCAATGAATGTGATCCTGAAAAGTCAATATGAGCAGTATCGAAATTATCAGGACAGTCTGAATCTCATACAGATGAAATATCATGACTTGAAGCATCAGATCACAGCACTTCGTACAGAATCAGACGAAGAAAAACGTAAAAAATGGATTGATGCAATGGAGGAAGAAGTCTCTGCCTTTGAAAATATGAGCAAAACAGGTAATCAGGTGCTGGATACAATTCTTGCAGCTAAAATTTTTCATTGTCGAAAAAATTACATACAGATTACCTGTGTAGCGGATGGTAAGTTACTGGATTTTATACATGTAACAGATTTGTGTTCCATTTTTGGAAATGCATTGGATAATGCAATTGAACATGTAATTATGATACCGGAAGTGGAAAAAAGACTGATTCATCTGACGGTATCTGCAAAAAAGAGTTTTGTTTTTATTAAAATAGAAAATTATTGTGAAGATAAAATTCAGAAAAATGAAAATGATCTGATTACAACAACAAAAGTAGATCGACAAAACCATGGATTTGGATTAAAAAGCATTCGTACTGCTGTGGAGAAATATAATGGTTCTGTGGATTTTGGAGTGGATCAGAACTGGTTTGAATTAAAGATTCTTTTACCCAGAGTAATGTAAAGCTCTGGGTGTTTTTTTGCATTTCATGCCATATTTTTGCATGTTGTGCCAAAACCGGCACGATGAAAAAGATATGATATAGTAAGGTCAACAGGAAACAGTTCCTGAAATTACAGGACAGATAAAAAGGAGGAGAAGAGAATGATCAGTGTTGAAATGGAAGATGTTCTGGCGGTATTACAATTATGCAAACCGTATATTATCGGTATTATTGCTGCACTTGTAATTGGAATCGTAATTATGACCGCATGCCGCAGGATGTCCAGGGACAAAAGATTTCTGATAAGAAGGGAAGCTGCGATCGCAATGGTTCTTGCAGTTGTTGTCTGCGTGAATATGATCTGTTTTGGACCAATGGCTACGTTGATTGGACTTGCAACGGGAAATGGAACTTTAAGCGATGAAACAAATGAAGAAGCTGCGGAAGTGGCAGAAGAGATTATGGAAAACGGAATTGTTCTTCTGAAGAATGAAAGCCTGCTTCCTTTAAATGAAACAAATAAACTGAATATTTTTGGCTGGGAATCTATCAATCCGGCTTACGGAGGAGCTGGTTCCGGTGGAATTAATGATCTGTATGATATTGTCAGTCTGAATCAGGGACTTGAAAATGCCGGATTTTCTATTAACCAGGAACTGGTTGATTTTTATAACAATTATGGTGCAGATAATCCGGAAATGTCTATCCAGAAACAGAGCTGGACATTACCGGAGCCACCTGTAGATACGTATAGTGATGAGCTTATTAAAGGTGCAAAAGAGTATTCTGATGTGGCAGTTGTGGTTCTTTCCAGAAAAGCAGGTGAAGGTCATAATGATATTCCTATGGATGTAAAAAAAGCAGCCTATGATAATAATTCAGATGAATATGATGATTTTCCTGAGGGAGAGCATTATTTACAGCTTTCACAAACTGAGAGAGATATGGTGGATATGGTTTGCTCAAACTTTGATAATGTGATTGTGATTTATAATGGAGCAAATCAGTTTGAACTTGGTTTCGTAGATGAATATCCACAGATTAAATCTGTTGTATGGTGTCCCGGAACTGGAAATGTGGGATTTGATGCACTTGGTAAAGTTTTTTCAGGAGAAGTCAATCCTTCCGGAAAAACACCGGATACATTTATTTATGATATGACGACTGCTCCGTGGTGGAATAATGCAGAAAAAATCGAGTATACAAATCTGGCAGATATGGCAGTTGAGGGAATGAATGCAGGAACTGCTCAGGTGTATGCTCCAGCATTTACCAATTATGTGGAAGGTATTTATGTAGGATATAAATACTATGAAACAGCTGCACAGGAAGGTGCGATTGATTACGACAAGACTGTACAGTATCCATTTGGATATGGTCTGAGTTACACAGAATTTGAACAGAAAATGGGCGAACTGGAGGAAAAAGACGGACAGATTTCTGTAGATGTGGAAGTAACCAACACCGGAGATGTTGCCGGAAAAGATGTAGTAGAAGTGTATTATAATCCACCATATACAAATGGCGGAATTGAGAAATCTTCTGCAAATCTGATCGAGTTTGCAAAAACAGAGCTGCTTCAGCCGGGAAAATCTCAGACCGTTACAGTTACATTTAGTATAGAAGATATGGCCTCTTATGATGAGAATAATGCAAAAGCGTATGTTCTTGAACAAGGCGATTATGTGATCTCTATCAACAGCGATTCACACACTGTGCTGGATCAGAAAACTTATACTGCAGATGCTGATGTAGTATATGAGGGAGAAAATAAAAGAGCATCAGATAATACTGCAGCAACAAATGTATTTGAAGATGCAAAAGGAGATATAACATATCTGTCACGTGCAGATCATTTTGCAAATTATGAAGAGGCTACAGCAGCACCGGCATCTGCAGAGCTGAGTGAGCCATATGTTTCTGAATATCATCTAAACAGCAACTTTGACAAGACTACATACCTCAATGATGAGGATGTAATGCCGACAACGGGAGCAGATAATGGACTTACATTAGCTGATATGCGTGATGCTGATTATGACGATCCTCGTTGGGAAAAACTTCTGGATCAGCTTACTGTTGATGAAATGGAAAATATGATTGCAATGGCTGGTTATCAGACAGCAGCCATGGATTCTGTGGGAAAAGTGGCTACACTTGATTTCGATGGACCAGCAGCAATTAATAACAACTTTACAGGAGTTGGTTCTATTGGATTTCCAATTGAAGTTGTGGTTGCTTCCACATGGAATAAGGAACTTGCACAGTCCTGGGGCGAATGCATGGGCAAGATCAGTCAGGAAATGGGTGCAGAGGGTTGGTATGCACCAGGTATGAATACTCATAGAACCGCATTTGGAGCAAGAAACTATGAATATTTTTCAGAAGATGGAGTTCTTGCAGGAAATATGGGGGCAAATGCAGTAGAAGGTGCAAGAAAATATGGAGTTTATTCTTACATTAAGCATTTTGCACTGTATGAAGGAAATGCAAAGATGGTAAGTGTCTGGTCAAATGAGCAGGCAATCCGTGAAACTTATCTGAAACCATTTGAAATTTCTGTAAAACAGGGAAGCGCAAATGCGGTTATGGTTTCCTGGAGTTTCCTTGGAGATAAATGGACTGGAGAAAGCAGTAACCTTATGAATACAGTTCTCAGAGATGAATGGGGATTCAGGGGAATGGCACTTACAGACTTCTTCCGAAACAATGGTCATGGATTTATGAATGCAGATGCAGCTTTGGCGAATGGAGTAGATGCAATGTTGTCCACATTCAACGGAGAAGAGAACAATGTAGCCAATCCGGAGCATCCAACATCTGTACTTCAGATGAGAAATGCCTGCAAAAATGTCATGTATACAGTTGTAAGCAGCTGGGCTTATGATGGAGAACACGAAGAAACAGGTATGGAAAACTGGAAGAAAGCAGGAATTGGTATCGACATTGTAATAGCACTTTTCATGGCAGGAATGGAAGTACTGGTAATCAGAGGATATAAGAAAAGAAAGAATGCTGAATAAGGATGAAAGTGGGATGGAAAACAGTTATGAAACAGCAAAAATTGGTTGAAAAGATGACAATAGAAGAAAAGGCAGCGATACTCAGTGGAAAAACTGTCTGGCAGACCAGAGAAATTGACAGGCTTTCCATCCCGTCCATCTTTCTTTCAGATGGACCGCATGGAATCAGAAAACAGGCAGGAGCAGGAGACCATCTGGGACTGAATGCATCCTTGAATGCAACTTGTTTTCCCACAGCAGCGACGATAGCAAACAGCTGGAATCAGGATCTGGGGGAAGAGATCGGACAGGCTCTTGGAGAAGAAGCAGCAAGTATGGATGTAAATATCCTGCTTGGTCCGGGATTAAATATTAAAAGAAGCCCATTATGTGGAAGAAATTTTGAATATTTTTCAGAAGATCCATATCTTTCCGGGAAGATGGCAGCGTCATATATTCGTGGAATACAGAGTAAAGGCGTTTATGCCTGCCCGAAGCATCTGGCGGTTAACAGTCAGGAACTTAGGAGAATGGCAATGGACGCAGTTGTTGACGAACGGACATTAAGAGAAATATACCTGACCGGTTTTGAGATAGCTGTTAAAGAAGGACACGCAAAAGCAATCATGAGCAGTTACAACCAGATTAATGGGATTTATGCTAATGAGGACAAACATCTTTTGACAGACATCTTGCGCAAAGACTGGGGATTTGATGGAATTGTAGTAACAGACTGGGGCGGAAGCAATGACCATGTGAAAGGTGTTGCTGCCGGCTCAAATCTGGAGATGCCGTCCTGTGGGTATGATTCTGCAAGAGAAGTGATTGCTGCTGTCCGAAATGGAAAGCTGAAGGAAGCGGATTTGGATGAAAGAGTTGGAGAACTGGTGGATGCAGTGCTGGAACTGACATCAGGGAAGAAGCTTTCAGATAAAAACTTTGACAAAAACGCACATCATCAACTGGCAAGGAAAGCAGCAGCAGAAAGCATGATTCTTCTGAAAAATGAAAAACAGATTCTTCCGCTGGATACAAAAAAATCCATCGCTGTTATTGGAGATTTTGCTTTTTCACCCAGATATCAGGGGGCAGGATCTTCTATGGTCAATCCAACAAAAGTAGAAGATATGTCATCAATTTTGCAACAATATGATCTGAATATTCTGGGAATGACAAGAGGCTATCAGAGAAATGGAGATGTAGATGAGAATGATAGAAAGTTTGCATTAAATTTATCTATGAACGCGGATATTGTGATTTTCTGCTTTGGTCTTGATGAGATCAGTGAATCAGAAGGACTGGACAGAACCCATATGCGTATTCCGCAGGATCAGATAGATCTTTTGCAGGATATCAGCAAAGTGAATGAAAATATTATTGGAATACTGAGTGCAGGATCTGCGATAGAAATGCCATGGTACACCTGCTGCAAAGCGATTTTGCATGGCTATCTGAATGGACAGGCAGGTGCTTCTGCAACATTGGATATTCTGACCGGAAAAGTGAATCCATCAGGAAGACTGGCAGAAACATATCCCATATCTTATGAACAGACACCGGCATTCCGATATTATCCAAGTAATGAGAAAACATCGGAATACCGCGAGAGTGTTTATGTGGGATATCGCTATTATGATACTTCAAAAGTCCGGGTGCAATATCCATTTGGCTTTGGGCTTTCCTATACGGAATTTACATATTCTGATCTTATCATAGAAGAGGATGGAATCAAAGTTTCGGTTACCAATACAGGTGACAGAGACGGAGCTGAGGTTGTTCAGATGTATGTAGGACTTCCTAATGCAATCGTGTTCCGACCGGAAAAAGAACTGAAAGGTTTTGCAAAAGTTTATCTAAAGGCAGGAGAAAGCAGACAGCTCAGGATTTCGTTTGATGATAAGACATTCCGTTATTGGAATATAAAAACGGGACAGTGGGAAATAGAAACAGGAACTTATCAGATTATGGTAGGAGCCAGTGTTGCAGATATTCGTTTAACAGGTATGACTGAGAGAACAGGAAATAGTAAAGGATATCCGTATAATCCGGCAAAAATGCCTTACTATTATACAGGAATCGTGCAGAAAATATCAGATGAGGAATTTCGTGAACTTCTTGGCCATGAGATACCGGACAGAAGATGGAGTGGAAATCTGGAAATCAATGATGCAATTTGTCAGATGTATTATGCAAAAAGCCGACTTGCGAGACTGATATATAGATGTCTCACAAAAATGAAAAAGAAGAGTGAGGCACAGGGAAAGCCGGATCTGAATATTCTTTTTATTTACAACATGCCATTTAGAGGTATTGCCAAGATGACCGGCGGGGCAGTCAGTATGGAAATGGTATATGGAATTGTCGATGCTGTGAATGGACACTTTATGCGTGGAGTAAAAAAAGTAATTGGCGGATATTTCAGAAACAGAAGAAATAATAAGAAATATGAAAAATTATTAAAAGGAGCCGGAGGGAAGTGCAGATGAATCATATAAAAAATATATGGAAATGTTTTGAAGAGAAACATTCTGCTATTGCAAAATGGCTTTATCAGATATTCTATTTTGTTATATTCAGTATGGGCGTGACAGTATTCCAGTATCTTGTATTTACATTTTTACCAGGGATTTTGGGAATTGGTCTGGCTGGTACAGAATTTATGTGGCCAAAGGTTTCCATAAATCTGTTTGGAGTAAAATTTACATGGAGTTTGCTGGGGTATAATGTATTGCGTGATGCAACGGGAAATATACTGATCGGTGGTGGACTTGGCTATTTTATCAGTTATGAATTGGGGTCATTTCTTGCACAGTGTATCAATTTTCCGCTTCAGAGAAATATTACTTTTAAAAGCCATGGAAATCCTGTATATCAGGCAATCTGGTATTTTGTTGCATGGGTGGTAATTTCACTGATTTGTAATGGATTTAATAATCTATGGATGCCAGTTGCAGCTGCATATGTGGCACCGGCAGTCTATAACATGCTTGTGACAATTATCACAGGTGGAGTTTCCATGGTGATTTTTTTCTTTGTGTTTAAAATTATTTTCCCAGAGGGGAAGGCTGAATAGAAGAAATTAGCAAGTATGCCTGAAATCTAATAATAAAAGAGATGAGGAGTAGTAAGAAAATCAGACAAATATATTTTTCCAAGAATTTGTCGTAAAAATGTGGTCAAACCAAGAAAATCGAGTGCGAAAGAGAATGTTACGCCATGCACAGCTCGGGAAAGAGTTCCCTCGCTGTAGGGCTGTCGCCCTATAAAATAGCAAAAAAAGATGCCTTTGCAAGTAAACTAGCAGGGCGTCTTTTTTCACCATTTTGCATGGCTTGTAGCGTTCACAAATTCTTCACAAAAAATTAGCACTCACCTCTTGACAGTGCTAATAATAAGTGTTATATTACAACTAGAACAAAGGAAGAGGGATATGAGATAAAAAGATTGAAAGAAAATCTTCTGAATATCCTTCATACCAACCGAGTTCAGAACTTAAAACTTATTTCAAGATAGATCATAAAAGAAAAGGGAGAGATGACTTATGTTAATGCCTAGTATTTTTGGAGAAAACTTATTTGATGATTTCTTTACACCGTTCTATTACGATGATAAAGATGAGAAGAAAGCAGAGAAGAAGCTGTACGGACACAGAGCACAGAATCTTCTGAAGACCGATATTAAAGAAACCAAGGAAGGTTATGAACTTGTAATTGATGTTCCTGGATTCAAGAAAGATGAAGTTAAGGTAGCACTGAAAGATGGTTATCTGACAGTCAGTGCAGCTAAAGGCCTTGATGAGGAAGAGGATGACAAGAAGACAGGACGTTACATCAGACGTGAACGTTACGCAGGAGCCTGCGAGAGAAGCTTCTATGTAGGTGAAGATGTTACACAGGAAGACATCAAGGGCGAGTATAAACACGGTATCCTGAAACTGTTTGTTCCGAAGAAAGAAGCAAAACCGGTTTCCAACGATCCGAAATATATCACCATTGAATGATTGAGAAGTTGATTCATTTCCGTCAGGTAATGTATGATCGTTAAAGACTCGTGATACTGCCCGGAGACTTCGGGCGGTATCCTTAAAATAGATTAGTAAGTAACAGTCGAAAGACTTAAAAATAGATTTGTTTGTCATGAAAAGGAGCGATGACTTATGTTGATGCCTAGTATTTTTGGAGAAAACTTATTTGATGATGACTGGATGGACTTCCCGTTTAAAGATGAGTTCTGGGGCAAGAAGAATCCGCTTTATGGTAAACATGCGCAGAACATGATGAAAACGGATATCCGTGAAACTGATGGCAGTTATGAACTGGATGTGGATCTTCCGGGATTTAAGAAAGACGAGATCAAGGTTCAGCTGAAGGATGGTTATCTGACACTGTCAGCAGCCAAAGGTCTTGATAAAGATGAACAGGATAAGAAGGGCAACTACATCAGACGTGAACGTTATGCTGGTACTTTAAGTAGAAGTTTCTATGTTGGTGATGCAGTCAGTGAAGAAGATATCCATGCGAAATATGAAGACGGTATTCTGAAACTTTCTGTTCCGAAGAAAGCACCGAAAGCCGTTGAAGAAAAAGATGGTTACATCGCAATCGAAGGTTAACTTCCATTGCTTATTCTCCCCCCATATATAGCCGGGATCCGAAAGGATCCCGGCCTTTTTTACATGAGAAATAAATTATTCTGTTGTATTGCGGCGAATTAATATAGGTGTAATCTGTTTATGGATGGGTTCACCCAATGGTTTGGGAACACGCTTTTTCTGTTCCTCCATCTGCTGGACCAGAAGATCCATGGCAGTTTTTGCAATCACATCGATCTGCTGTCCGATGGTTGTGATCGGAAGGATTGCCTCGCTGGCAATCGGAGAATTGTCAAATCCAACAATCTCGTAAGTGGAAGGAAATGTCCCGTATTTTTGGAAAATTAAATTAAGAAACATATTAGCATAGGTATCGTTCGCAAGAAAGATACCTTTTTTTTGATCGGGGTATTTTGATTCTATCTTATTGAAAATCTCTCGGATTACATCTAAAAGCTCATGATAAGAATCACCTTTTACACTCAAATCTATATCATATGGCACATGATATTCTTCACAAGTTGCCTGAAAGGCCCGGATTCGGTCATAAGCCGGGGCGGATTTATTCACATTGACATTTATGTGAATTAATATATCACATTTATCTCGAATCAACAGAGAAGTAGCCTGAAGTGCTCCCATATAGTTGTCAGTATTGACGCTGCTGATATGCTCTGCTTCGCGTTCAATTGCGATGACAGGAATCTGGTAGGAAGCGAGTTTCTCAGATGGAAGAGTGTGACTTAAAACAATCAGTCCTTCAATCTGATAAGACAGAAGTTCTTCAATATACTGTTGTTCTTCTTCTGCGCCATGTTCGCTGACGAAAACAAGAAACTTATAATGATAATCACGGTAGCTGGAAAGGAGTTGTGTCAGCATCTCAGAATAATAGTGCAGGTAAAGATTCGGAACAATGATTCCAATAAATTCACTTTTTCCATTTGCCAGAACTTTTGCCAGCTTATTCTTTTTATATCCAAGTGTGTCAAGAGCCTGTGAAATCTTTTCCTGGTTTTCTAATGTAAGAGAATCAGGATGATTGAAGTATCTTGATATTGTAGTTTTTGAAAAATTGGTGTATTCCGCAATATCTGCAAAAGTTACCTGTTTCTTTTTACTCATAAAAGTTGAATCTCCTTCAATATGATGGCTGACGGTTAATAATATTTTTCAGTATAGCAATTTTGATGGAAAAACGCAACGATAAAATAACTGATTACGTAACCGGTTCTCATAAAATCAATGGAATGGAGGAAGAAGTGCATGAAAAGAATGCAAAATCAAGCAAAGTCCGTAAGCAAGCGAACGTGGAGAGAGAAGATGACTTATGTGAAGAAAAACTGGCAGTTATATCTTTTTTTCCTGGTGCCAGGACTTTTACTGACAATTATTTTTAAGTATCTCCCGATGGGAGGTCTTCTGATTGCTTTTGAAGATTACAATGTAATAAAAGGAGTTCTTGGTAGTCCCTGGGTAGGGCTTGAGTATTTCAGACGATTCTTATCTTCACCAGATTTCATGAACTATCTGATGAATACGTTGAAATTGAGTATCTATGGATTACTGTGGGGATTTCCGGTTCCAATCATTCTTGCATTGCTTCTGAATCGCATTCGTAAGACCGGAATTAAGAAGAAAGTGCAGCTTTTGATCTATATGCCAAACTTTATTTCAGTCATCGTGCTTTGTGGTATGGTTCGTATGCTTTTATCTCCTGTAGGCCCACTGAATAAAGTATTAGGAATCAGTACAAACTGGATGACAATGCCTTCTGCATTCCGGACAATTTACATTGCAAGTGGAATCTGGCAGACCGCAGGATGGGCATCTATCATGTACACAGCAGCACTGGCGAATGCCAGCAAGGAGCTGGAAGAAGCAGCCATCATGGATGGAGCGAATCTTCTGCAGCAGATCTGGTATGTAGAATTGCCGGCAATTAAGAATATCATTGTAATTCAGTTTATTTTGCAGGCTGGAAATATCATGAGTATTGGTTTCGAAAAAGCTTATGCTTTACAGACAGATATGAACCTTCCGGCATCAGAAATCCTGTCTACATATGTATACCGTATTGGACTTCTGAATGGAGACTATGGATATTCGACAGCAGTAGGTCTTTTCAATTCAGTTGTAAATGTTATCTTGCTGATCTTTGTGAACTGGGTTGTTAAGAAACTGAATGATGGAGAAGGATTATAGAAAAGAGGGAGAAGAGATGGAGAAAAAAAAGAGAAAATATTCAAGGACAGACAAAGTAATCCTTGGAATCGGATTTACTATTCTTGGTTTATTCGTCCTTTCTATAGCGATACCGATTATTTATGTAGTACTCGCATCCTTTATGGATCCTACTGTTTTGAATAACCAGGGATTGAGTTTTAACACTAAGGACTGGACATTAGACGCATATCGAAGAGTATTAGAGAACGAAATGATCTGGCGTGGATTTTTGAATTCCTTCCTGTATTCACTTGCATTTGCAGTAATTTCTGTTTTTGTGACATTACTGGCTGCGTATCCACTGTCAAAGAAGGAATTTGTAGGAAGAGACTTTTTCAATGTTATTTTCCTGATCACAATGTTCTTTGGTGGTGGAATGATTCCTACATTTATCCTGATCAATCAGCTGCACATGGTTAATACAGTGTGGGCAATCCTGATTCCAGGAGCATTTAATGTATGGAATATGATTCTTGCCAGAACTTATTATCAGTCAATCCCGACAGAATTAAGAGAAGCATCTGCGATTGACGGTGCAAATGAGATCCAGCATTTCTTTAAAATCATGCTTCCGGTATGTAAGCCAATCATCGCAGTACTGGCACTCTGGTCTTTTGTTGGAATGTGGAACAGTTATTTCGATGCAATGATTTATCTGAATGATGCAAATCTTCAGCCATTACAGCTGGTACTCCGTTCCATCCTGGTACAGAATACACCACAGCCTGGAATGATCGCTGATATTCAGAGTACAGCAGAAATGGCAAAAGTAGCAGAACAGCTGAAATATGCAACGATCGTAGTATCAAGTTTACCACTGTTAGTAATGTACCCATTCTTCCAGAAATACTTTGATGAAGGAATTATGGTCGGATCGGTAAAAGGCTAATAAGAAAGGAACGATACAGATATGAAGAAAAGAAAAGTAAATGCATTGCTTGCAATTGTACTGTCCCTGACGATGATGGTGGGAGTTGCAGGATGTGGAAAAAAGCAGCAGCTTGAGGCTGAAATTGATCCGGGTACACCTGTATCAGAGGTGCAGTTTCCATTAAAGGAAACTGCAGAGCTTTCCTTTATTACAAATGCACCGGCTACATCAACACAGGACCCGAATGAACGAGTAATTTTTCAGCGAATGGAAGAGCAGACCAATGTTCATATTGACTGGACTTGTTTTGTATCGGATCAGTTCTCTGATAAGAAGAATCTGGCGCTTGCACAATTTGGAAATTTGCCAGATGGATTATTCAATGCTGGAATGAGCGATTATGATCTGCTGCGTTATGCAAAACAGGGAATCATCATTCCACTGGAAAATCTGATAGATAAATATATGCCGAATTTACAGGCAGTGTTTGAAAAATATCCAGAATACAGGACAATGTGTACAGCACCGGATGGACATATTTATTCCTTCCCATGGATTGAACAGCTTGGTTCTGGAAAAGAAGCCATTCAGGCAATCGGAGACATTCCGTATATTAATAAAAAATGGCTGGATTATCTAGGACTTGAGATCCCGACAACAACAGATGAACTGGAACAGGTATTGATTCAATTCCGTGATCATGCAGAAGAGCTTGAAAAAGAATTTTCAATTGAAGGTGCTGTGATTCCAATGTCATTTATCATCAATAATGGTGACCAGGATCCGGCAATTCTGCTCAATGGATTTGGAGAAGGCTATGGAGATACAGGAGATCATTTCGCTGTAACGGATGAAGGAAAAGTTATTTATACAACCGTTCAGGAAGGATACAAAGAAGGAATTGAGTGGTTACATAAACTTGTAACAGAGGATCTGGTTGACCCGGAAGCATTTACACAAGAGTGGTCTACTTATGTCGCCAAAGGAAAGAATCACCGCTATGGTCTCTGCTTTACATGGGATATCGCCAATATTGATAATAATGAAGATTATGTTATGCTGCCGGCTCTGACAGGACCAGATGGTATGCGGAATATTACAAGACAGAACAACAGTGAAACAAGTGGATATGATCGTGGAAGATGTGTTCTTACATCCAGCTGCCGTAACACAGCACTTGCTGCTGCATGGATCGATCAGATGTATGCACCACTTCAGTCACCACAGAATAACTGGGGAACTTATGGAGAGAAGGATTCCTTTAACATTTTTGAACTGTCTACAAATAAAGAGGGTGGAGAAATGCTGAAACATATGGATCTGGGGGATCAGTCTCCGGTAGAAGTACGTGAAGCACAATCTGTAAATGGTCCTCTTGCAGTTCTGAATGAATATTATGACGTCTATGTAACACAGCCAGAGGATGCAAAATGGCGTCTGGACAATATGCATGAAACTTATTTACAGGATATGAACAGTAAATATGTTTATCCAAACGTATTCATGAGCATTGATGACACCAATAAAGTATCTCAGTATGATACAGATATCAAAAAATATGCAGAACAGAAGAAAGCAGACTGGATCCTGAATGGCGGAATTGAAAAAGAGTGGGATTCTTATCTGAAGAAAATGGAACAGTATGGACTTTCTGATTATATTTCAATTAAACAGAAATACTTTGATGAGTATCAGAAGTCGTTGAGTGAAGAAAAATAACGATACAAACAACAGGAGAATTTGCATGAGTGAGATGTTAGAAAAGGCTAGAAAATATGAAGTTGAACAGGGGCTGCAGATAAAAGCAGAGGATCGACCGGCTTTTCATGTGAGTCCATATGTTGGATGGATGAATGATCCAAATGGTTTTTCCTGTTATCAGGGAGAGTATCATTTGTTTTATCAGTATAATCCATATGATACACACTGGAACAGTATGCACTGGGGACATGTGGTAAGTAAAGATCTGCTCCACTGGGAATATCTTCCGGCAGCTCTGGCACCGGATGAAGATTATGATAAGATAGGATGTTTTTCAGGAAGTGCAATAGAACTGGACGACGGCAGACAGCTGCTGATTTATACTGCTGTAGATCAGGAGACGCTTGAAGATGGAACGGCAAGGGATATTCAGACACAGGCAGTGGCTGTTGGAGATGGAAAAAATTATAAGAAATATGAAAAGAATCCGGTTCTGACAGCCAAAGATCTGCCAGAAGGTGCAAGTAAAGTGGATTTTCGGGATCCAAAGATCTGGAAAGAAAAAGATGGCTACTTCTATTGTGTGATCGGAAGCCGTCCGGCAGATGGAAGTGGACAGATTCTTCTTTATAAAAGTGCAGATGGATTTGAATGGGAATTTGTCAGTGTACTGGCAGAAAATAAAAAACGTTATGGAAAGATGTGGGAGTGTCCGGACTTTTTTGAATTAGATGGAAAACATGTTCTTCTGACAAGTCCACAGGACATGTTGCCGGAAGGACTGGAGTTCCATAATGGAAATGGGACCTTATGTATCATCGGAGAGATGGATCCGGAGACACATACCTTAAAAGAAGAGACAGTACAAAGCGTCGATTATGGAATGGATTATTATGCAATGCAGACTTTGCTTGCACCGGATGGCCGTAGAATTATGATTGCCTGGATGCAGAACTGGGATACGACTGCCCATCGTTGTAATGACTCAAAATGGTTTGCGCAAATGAGTCTGCCGAGAGAAGTGTCTGTGAAAAACGGAAGACTTTATCAGACTCCGATCAAAGAACTCGATGCAATGCGTAAAGACAGAGTTGAGTACAACGATGTAGTAATAGATAATGATGCGATCACATTAGACAAAATCGAAGGACGAACTATAGATATGCAACTTGTGATACGTCCGGAAGATAAAGAAAATGTGTATAAGAAATTTGTATTACGTTTTGCACAAAATGAGAAGTTTTATACAGAATTAAGTTTCCGCCCGGATGAGTCTGTCCTGAAAATTGACAGAAAATTTTCAGGAACCGAACGAGCATTAGTTCATCAGAGAAGGTGTCTGGTAAATGGCGATGCCAATGAATTAAAGCTTCGTGTGATCTTGGATAGATTCAGTGCTGAAATATTTATTAATGACGGTGAGCAGGTTATGTCTGCTGTTATATTTACAGAACAAGAGGCAAAAGGAATTTCATTCTTTGCTGAAGGTGCAGCTAAAATCGATATAGTGAAATATAATTTGGTTTAGGACAAAAATTATATTGAAATTGAAGATGACATTCTGAAACTTTCTGTTCCGAAGAAAGCACCGAAAGTCGTTGAAGAAAAAGATGGTTATATCGCAATTGAAGGTTAACTTCCATTGCTTATTTTCCCCATATATATAGCCGGGATCCTTTCGGATCCCGGCCTTTTTGTGTGAAGAATTATGACTGGGCCAGTTCTCTGTCTTTGCCGATAAAGAAAAGGGCAATTGTATCAGGACCAACATGACTTCCGGTGCAGAAGTCGTAAGATGTGTTGATAAAATCACGTACGTTGATTTTTTCTCTTATTTTATCCATGATATAAAGAGAATCTTCGTAAGCGTCGGCATGTGCAATACCGATGATCTGTTCTTCAGGTTTTATAATATTATCACAAACCAGATTGATCAGAGTATTCAGGGCTGCTTTACGTCCACGGACATTTTTATAAGTTACAATATAGCCATCTTTGTTTCCTCTGAGAATAGGCTTGATTTTGAGAACATTTCCGATAGTGGCTATACTTCCCTTGATACGTCCGGTGCGGGAAAGGTATTTAAGATCTCCGACAGTAAAGACACCATTCATCTTGCCGACAAGGGGTTCTATAGAATCGGCGACTTCATCGACGGACATGCCTTTGTCACGCATGATACTTGCATAGATGGCAAGAAGTCCCTGAGCAAGAGATGCGTTGAGAGAATCTATCAGTCGTATTTTGCGGCCGGTTGTGTTCTGGCTTAATAATTCCTCAGCCGCTAATCTTGCAGAATTGAAATTTCCACTGATATTTTTGCTTAAGGACAAATACAGGACATCCTGATCAGCATCGAAGGCTTTCTGGAATTTTTCTTCAAAGGTCGCAGTGCTTATCAGACCTGTCTTGATCTCACAGCCTTTGCGCATGGCATCATAATATTCTTTGCCTTTTTCGCGTTCTTCTTCAGGTGAAAGATCAGGGTTGTAGCAGGTAACTTCTTTTCCGGAAATCAGATTCACAAAAGAAATTACATGAATATTATATTTTTTAGCGGTCACAGCCGGAAGATTGGCTGCGGAGTCAACAAAAATCTGAAACATGGTATATTTGATCCTTTCTGTGATATTCTATCTGAAACTGATACCAATGCCTACAGCACCGGGATCGGTATGGACGCTGACACTGGCAGAAATCGTTTTTTCTTCGGCTTTTTTAATAATGATCGTCTCCTAAAATATTAATTGATAACCGTGAAATGTTTGATTGTAAATAAAATGCTTTATAATAATGTGACAAATTGTAACACCAAATTTAAAATATTTCAATAGCTTATGCTGACCAGAATCACGTATCAAATCTTTACGTGCGTTCGACTTGAATTTATGCTAAAATAAGAGAATAAATAAGAATCAGGAGCAATAAGAAATGAACCAGAAAGATTTTAAAAACAAAAGTGAGATGCAGATATTCCTGTCATATTTTAAACCACACAGGAAGCTGTTTTTGCTGGATATGGTATGTGCTCTGGCAATAGCAGTAATAGATCTGGCATTTCCGTTTATTTCCAGGTGGTGTATGTACAAGCTGCTGCCGGATAATGCGTGGAGGACATTCTGGACGGTAATGGTCGTTGTGTTCTGTGCGTATATCCTGCGGTCAGTTTTTACCTATCTTATTACTTACTGGGGACATACGTTTGGTGTGCGGGTGGAGACGGATTTCCGGCATGATCTGTTTCAGCACATTCAGGAACTGAGTTATGCATATTTTGACAATGCCCGTGTGGGGCAGCTGATGAGTCAGCTCACATCGGAGCTTTTTGACATTACGGAATTTGCACATCACGCACCGGAGGATATTTTTATATCGACAGTGACGATCATTGGTGCGCTGATCATTATGTTTACGATTCAGTGGAAACTGGCACTGGTGATCGCAGTGACGATTCCGATTTTTTTGCTGGTTGTGTGGAAATGTCGTTTCTCTATGCAGAATGCTTCGCGTAATGTCAAAAAAGAGATGGCATCTATCAATACAGATTTTGAATCCGGACTTTCCGGACTTCGTACAGCGAAGGCTTTTGCAAACGAGGAAAAGGAACTTAATAAATTCGACTCCGCGAATCTGAGTTATCGTGATTCCAAGGCGGATTTTTACAGGGCAATGGCACTTTTTAATTCGGTGATGGAATTTTTTATGTGCATTCTTTCTGTGATCGTGATTGCAGTTGGCGGTGCACTGATCATGTCAGAGCAGCTGAATATCATTGATCTGATCACATTCAGCCTGTATGTTTCTACATTTGTGAATCCGGTAAGGAAGCTTTCGACAACGGTGGAACTGATTGCAAACGGAACGGCCAGTCTTCACAGATTTGTGCAGCTGATGCGTACAGAACCGGCTTTGAAGGATGATCCGGATGCAGATGAGCTTCAGAATGTGGAGGGAAGAATTGATATTGAACATGTCGGGTTTGCCTATGAAGGAGATCAGGATGTGCTTCAGGATGTTTCTCTTCATATTAAACCAGGTGAAACGATTGCTTTTGTCGGCTCATCAGGCGGAGGAAAGACAACACTCAGTCAGCTGATCCCGAGATTCTATGATGTTACAGAGGGCAGTATTTCAATTGATGGTATGGATGTAAGGAAAGCAACGCAGGAATCTCTGCACAGAAACATTGGTGTTGTGCAGCAGGAGGTATTTCTTTTTGCGGACAGTATTGCAGAAAATATCCGATATGGAAAGCTGGATGCAACGATGGATGAGATCATCAGAGCCGCAAAGATGGCAGAAATCTACGATGACATCATGGAGATGCCAAAAGGGTTTGATACGAATGTCGGAGAGAGAGGAGCACTCCTTTCCGGAGGGCAGAAACAGAGGATTTCAATTGCACGTATTTTTCTCAAAAATCCGCCGGTGCTTATTCTTGATGAGGCAACCTCAGCACTTGACAGTGTGACAGAGGCAAAGATTCAGGAAACCTTCGAAAAGCTTGCGGTCGGAAGGACAACGATCATTATTGCTCACAGACTTTCTACAGTAAAAAATGCGGATAAGATTGTGGTGATCGAGCAGGGTCAGATCGTGGAAAAAGGAACACATGAGGAGCTGATGAGGGAGGCTGGTATCTATGCTTCTCTGGTCCATACACAGGAGTTAAAAGAATAAACAATATATATAAATACAAAAATATAAAAAATTTTAAAAATCTGCTTGCATTTTCTGGAAAATATGATATTATAGTAAATGCATTACAGATGCGGGTGTAGTTCAATGGTAGAACACCAGCCTTCCAAGCTGGATACGTGGGTTCGATTCCCATCACCCGCTTTTTTGCTACAATAAAATACTCCCTGACGATTCAGAACCTTATTTTTCATAAAAGGAACTGAAATGCCAGGGAGTTTTTTGGTTAAAAATGGAATTAGAAAAATTATCCTTCAATCACTTCTTTAATTGCATTGTAGAGTTCGTCATATGTATCATATGCCGGGATTTCCGGATATTCGGATTTGATGGCATCTGTGCTCTTGAACAGGAATCCTGCCTTGCTTGCCTGGATCATGCCGAGGTCGTTGTGGCTGTCACCGCTGGCGATGGTGTCATATCCGATAGACTGCAGAGCTTTGACGGTTGTGTATTTGGATTTTTCGCAGCGCATCTTGAAATCGGTGATTTCACCGTTATCTGCGACAACAAGGGAATTGCAGAAGATTGTCGGATAGCCGAGTTTCTTCATCAGAGGACCTGCAAACTGAGAGAAGGTATCACTGATGATGATTACCTGTGTTAATTCTCTGAGTTTGTCGAGGAATTCTTTTGCACCCGGAAGCGGATCAATCCTGGAAATTGTTTCCTGAATTTCTTTCAGTCCAAGATTGTGCTCTTTCAAAATGTTGAGACGGTATTTCATTAATTTATCGTAATCCGGCTCATCTCTTGTTGTTCTCTTCAGTTCCGGAATACCGGTTTCTTCTGCGAATGCAATCCAGATTTCAGGTACCAGTACGCCTTCAAGGTCTAAACAAACAATTTCCATAATAATCCTCCGTTCTGAAACGACTTTAGTATTGTAATACGTTGACGCGTTTCTCTAAGTGTGTATTCAGGTATTATTATAACGGAAAGATCTCAAAACTTCTATATTAAATTTAGCGAAATGATAAAATAAAAAAACAGTCAGAATCACTATTGTATCTGAAAGTAAATCGGTGGTATGATAAACAGAAAATATCAGGCAATGAGTTATCCTCATTGCATCAGAGAAAGTTGGTAATTTGAAATGAAACAGGAAAATTATATAAAAGGAATGACGATGATCATTTTGTCAGCGTTTTTCTTTGCATGTATGAATGTAAGTGTGCGTCTGGCAGGGGATCTTCCATCTGTACAGAAGAGTTTTTTCCGTAATCTGGTGGCTGCTGTTTTTGCGGCAGCGATTCTGACCAGAAATCATATTGTACCAAGGGTGCAGAAGCAGTATCTGGGAATACTTTTTCTTCGATGTGCGTTTGGTACACTTGGAATACTCTGTAACTTTTATGCGATCGATCATTTGCTGGTAGCGGATGCCTCCATTCTGAATAAACTGTCTCCGTTTTTTGCCATCATTTTTTCGTTTCTGATCTTGAAGGAAAAAATCACACCGGTGCAGGGAGCCTGTGTATTCCTGGCATTTATCGGATGTCTGTTTGTTGTAAAACCAGGATTCCAGGATGCGGCACTGATCCCGGCACTTATTGGTGTCTGTGGAGGACTTGGAGCAGGAATTGCCTATACAATGGTGCGGGTACTTGGAACACATGGAATTAAGGGGCCTGTTATTGTGTTTTATTTTTCTGTGTTTTCCTGTCTGTTTGTACTGCCATATATGATTTTTCATTATGTGTCGATGACCTGGACCCAGATCGGAACGCTTCTGATGGCAGGTGCTTTTGCGGCAGGCGGACAATTTACGATCACGGCAGCGTATACATATGCGCCGGCAGGCAAGATATCGATCTTTGATTATTCGCAGATTATATTTGCAACACTTCTTGGATTTTTCCTTTTTGGAGAGATTCCGGATAAATACAGTTTCATAGGATACGGACTAATCATTCTGGCATCACTTGGAATGTTCCTTTATAACATGAAAGCAGCAGAGAAAAATTGATTCTCTGCTGCTTTTGCGTTATATGATCCTTGTGCAAAAGAATTATTGTTTTTCGCTGCGTAATTTCTCAATAAATCGCTGAAGATGTGACATTGCCAGTTTAAGATTCTCCAGAGAGTAAGCATACGAGATACGGATAAATCCTTCGCCGCATTTGCCGAAGGCAGAACCTGGAATGACAGCGACATGCTCTTCACGAAGGAGTCGTTCTGCGAATTCATCAGAAGTCAGGCCGAATTCTTTGATTGACGGAAAAACATAGAAGGCACCGAATGGCTCGAAGCATTCCAGACCCATTTCTTTGAAAGCATGCATCAGATAGCGGCGTCGTCCGTTGTAGGCTTCACGCATTTCCTGAACAGCTGTCTCACCGTTTCGAAGAGCCTCAATCGCTGCATACTGACTTGTAGTCGGTGCGGACATGATACCAAACTGATGGAGTTTAGTCATCTGTTTGATGAGCTCGGCAGGTCCGCAGGCATAACCAAGACGCCATCCTGTCATGGCGAAGGTCTTGGAAAATCCGTTCAGAAGAAGCGTACGCTCCTGCATTCCGGGAAGACTTGCGATGGATACATGTGGTTCATCATAGTAGGTAAGCTCTGCATAAATCTCGTCAGATACTACAATAAGATCATTTTCGATTATAACCTGAGCAATTTCTTCGAGATCCCTGCGCGACATGATGGAGCCGGTGGGATTGTTTGGAAATGGCAAGACAAGGATCTTGGTGCGCTCCGTGATTGCAGCACGCAGGTCATCAGCGGTCAGACGGAATTCATTCTCGGCTTTGAGATCGATGAATTTTGGTACGCCGTCTGCCATAATTGCACAAGGTTCATAGGCAACGAAAGATGGCTGAGGAATCAGAACCTCATCACCAGGCTCGAGCATGGCACGCATGGAAAGGTCAATCGCCTCGCTGCCGCCTACAGTTACAAGAATCTCTGTTTTTGGATCATAGGAAACATGATATTTATTCTGTACATATTTGCTGATCTCCTGGCGGAGTTCCAGAAGACCTGCGTTTGAAGTGTAATAGGTACGGCCCTTTTCCAGGCTGTAGATTCCCTCATCGCGGATATGCCAGGGAGTATTAAAATCCGGTTCACCGACGCCGAGAGAGATAACGTCATCCATTTCGCTTACGATGTCAAAAAATTTCCTTATTCCAGATGGCTGGATGGCTGCCACCTTGTCTGCGATAAGTTTTCTCAAGGTGTCACCAGCATCCTTTCGTCTTTGATTTTCTGATCAAAGATTGTACCATGATCTTTGTATTTCTTCAGAATGAAGTGAGTAGCGGTACTTAAGACAGAGTCCAGGGTGGAAAGTTTGTCCGTTACAAACTGGGAAACTTCTTTGAGAGTTTTGCCTTCCAGAATGACCATAAGGTCATAGCCGCCGGAGATCAGGTATACGGAACGGACTTCCGGATACTTGTAAATACGCTCGGCGATGGAATCAAATCCCTGACCGCGCTGTGGTGTTACGCGTACTTCAATCAAAGCAGTGACCATTTCGGAACTGGTCTTGTCCCAGTCAATCATGGTATGGTAGCCGCAGATAATCTTTTCCTCTTCCATTTTGCGGATCTCGTTTTCGACAACATCGGGTTCTGTACCAAGCAGAATGGCAATTTCTCTGGGATCCATTTTGCTGTTTTTTTCAAGATAGCTTAATATTTGTTTTCTCAAGATTATATCCTCCAAATTTAAGTCAGTAATCTGTGCCGGAGTGTTTCCGGAGATTAGTTCTATCATACCACGTTTGATAAAATTTTTACAGTAAAAACAAAAGGATATGCAAAATGATAAAAGTGGATTAAAACAGTAAAGTATATATTCTAAAATGATTGATTTCCATAAAAAGGATGATATAATAAGAGAAGCGTAACTGTTTACATAGTGAACGGTAACAGAGAAAAAGTCAGGAAATGATAAAGCTCAGGGAGGCAGAAGCAGAATGCAGATTACAAATGATATTTTATATGTAGGCGTAAATGACCACAAAGTAGATTTGTTCGAGGGTCAGTATGTTGTACCAAATGGAATGGCATACAACTCTTATGTGATCCGAGATGAGAAGACCGCAGTTATGGATACAGTAGATGCAGGATTTACGAAGGAGTGGCTGGACAATATCGCAGCAGTTCTCGGTGATGCGAAGCCGGATTATCTGGTAGTTCAGCATATGGAACCAGATCATGCGGCAAATATTGAGAACTTTATGAAGGTATATCCGGAGACAACAATTGTTGCAAACACCAAGACTTTTGGAATGATGAAGAATTTCTTCAGAGATATGGATCTTGAGGGAAGAACCCTGGAAGTTGGAAATGGTGAGTCTCTGACGCTTGGTAAACATGTTCTTACTTTTGTATTTGCACCGATGGTACACTGGCCGGAGGTTATGGTGACTTATGACAGTACAGACAAGGTACTGTTCTCCGCTGACGGATTTGGTAAATTCGGAGCTCTTGATGTAGAAGAGGACTGGGACTGCGAGGCTCGTCGTTATTATATCGGTATTGTTGGAAAATATGGACCGCAGGTACAGAAACTTCTCAAAGCAGCAGCAACTCTGGATATCCAGATTATCTGCCCTCTGCATGGACCGGTTCTGACTGAGAACCTGGGACATTATCTGGAGAAATATGATATCTGGTCCTCTTATAAAGTTGAGAGCGAGGGCGTTGTGATCGCATACTCATCTGTATATGGAAATACAAAGAAAGCAGTTGAAGTTCTGGCACAGAAGCTGGAAGAAAAGGGATGCCCGAAGGTTACAGTATTTGATCTTGCAAGAGATGATATGGCAGAGGCAGTAGCAGATGCCTTCCGTTATGGAAAGCTGGTTCTTGCATCCGTTACCTACAATGCAGATATTTTCCCGTTTATGAAGTTTTATATTGACCATCTGACCGAGAGAAATTATCAGAACCGTACAATCGGTCTGATCGAGAATGGAAGCTGGGCACCGAATGCAGCAAAGGTTATGGCTTCTAAATTTGAGAAGAGCAAAAATATCACATGGCTTGATACAACTGTAAAGATCATGTCTTCTTTAAGTGACGAAAATATTGAAGAACTGGATAAGATGGCAGAAGAACTCTGTAAATAAAATTATATAACAGCAACAGCCCCTGCGAGGATGGAGTCGCAGGGGCTGTTGCTGTCTGGAACGAAACGTTGCTGTGAACAGTTACAACGAAACTACAATATTTTGACTTTTTACAGAATAACTATTGACAAATATTCTCAATTATCATAGGGTTAGTTCATACGTACTGAGAAAAAATATCAATAGACACAAGAAGAAAGAAGGAAGCAGATTATGACATCATTAAGAGAACTGCCCATCGGAAAAACTGCAACAATTCGTTCCGTTGGCGGTGAAGGAGCATTAAGGCAGCACTTCCTGGATATGGGTCTGATTCCAAAGGGAGATGTGACCATGGTGAAATATGCACCGATGGGAGACCCGATGGAGCTTCGTATCCATAGTTATGAACTGACACTGCGCCTTGCAGACGCCGAAAAGATAGAGATAGAGAATATTCGGGATGAAGTGAAGCCGTATGAGGGGAAGGCTGTGCACAAGAAAGATATTACCAAAGCGATTCCTCATCCGGGCCTGGGCGAGGGCGGTAAATATCATGAAAAGGAAAATGAACATCCATTGCCGGACAGTGAACTGCTTACATTTGCTCTTGCAGGCAATCAGAACTGCGGTAAGACAACATTGTTTAACCAGCTTACAGGTTCAAGTCAGCATGTGGGAAATTTTCCGGGGGTTACTGTAGACCGAAAAGACGGGATGATCAGAGGAAGAAACAATACACTTGTTACAGATCTTCCCGGAATCTATTCGATGTCACCGTATTCCAGTGAGGAGATCGTGACGAGGAATTTTGTTCTGGATGAACATCCGAAGGGAATTATTAATATTGTAGATGCTACAAATATAGAGAGAAACCTTTATCTGACCATGCAGCTGATGGAACTTGATATTCCGATGGTGCTTGCACTGAATATGATGGATGAGGTGAGAGAGAATGGAGGTTCCATTCTTGTCAACCGCATGGAGAAAATGCTGGGAATACCGGTTGTACCGATTTCAGCGGCCAAGAATGAAGGAATTGACGAACTGGTAGCCCATGCACTCCATGTTGCAAAATATCAGGAGAAGCCACAGAATATAGATTTCTGTGATGCGAATGAAGATGGTGGTGCAGTCCACAGATGCCTCCATGCAATCATGCATCTGATCGAAGACCATGCCCAGGCAGCAGAGATTCCGGTTCGCTTTGCGGCAGCGAAGCTGGCAGAGGGAGATCAGCTGATCATGGACAGTCTGAAGCTTGATCAGAATGAAAAGGAAATGTTGGAACATATTATTCAGCAGATGGAAAAAGAGCGAGGACTTGACAGAGCAGCGGCAATTGCCCACATGCGTTTTGATTTCATTGAAAGAGTCTGTGATGAAACTGTCGTGAAACCAAAAGAAAGTAAGGAACATCTTCGCAGTGTAAAGATTGACAGGATCCTCACGGGAAAATATACAGCAATTCCATGTTTTGTCGGAATCATGGGACTTGTATTTTTCCTTACTTTCAGTGTGATCGGTGCATTTTTCCAAAATCTGCTGGAGATGGGAATCACGGCACTTGGAAATTTTGTTGACAACTGGATGACATCGGCCGGGGTGAATGATGTACTGCATTCACTGGTGATCGACGGTGTGTTTAATGGTGTGGGAAGCGTGCTGAGTTTTCTGCCGGTCATCGTAACATTGTTTTTCTTCCTTTCTTTGCTGGAGGACAGTGGATATATGGCGCGAGTTGCATTTGTGATGGACAAACTGCTTCGTAAGATTGGGCTTTCCGGCAGAAGTATTGTACCGATGCTGGTAGGCTTTGGCTGTACTGTACCAGGTGTTATGGCAAGCCGTACACTTCCGTCAGAGAGAGACCGTAAGATGACAATTATGCTGACACCGTTTATGAGCTGTTCTGCGAAGCTCCCTATTTACGCATTTTTTGCAGCTGCATTTTTCCCTGGTCATGGCGCCATCGTGATGATCGCCTTATATTTTGGTGGAATCATAATGGGAATTCTGATGGCACTTCTGATGAGAAAAACTTTATTCAGCGGCGAGGCAGTTCCTTTTGTCATGGAGCTTCCAAACTACCGTATGCCGGGAGCAAAGAATGTAGGTCATCTGCTCTGGGATAAGGCAAAGGATTTCCTGCAGAGGGCATTTACAGTTATTTTTATGGCTACACTTGTTATCTGGTTTTTGCAGACCTTCAACACACATCTGAGTATTGTGACAGATTCGAAAGACAGCATTCTTGCTATGCTGGCAAGTGTTGTGGCACCGATATTCAAGCCGATGGGATTTGGTGACTGGAGGATTTCAACAGCACTGATTACAGGATTTATGGCAAAGGAAAGTGTCGTTTCCACCTTGTCTATTCTGTTTGGAAATACAGCAGTACTGCTAGATAGCATTACACCACTTTCGGCAGCGAGTCTTCTGGCTTTTTGTCTGCTATATACACCGTGTGTGGCAGCTATTGCTTCTATCAAGAGAGAACTTGGCAGTAAATGGGCGGCAGGTGTTGTGATCGGACAATGCGTGATCGCATGGCTGGCAGCATTGGTGGTTTATCTTGTGGGAGGATTGATTTTCTAACAGACAGTAGTTGTTTATTTTTGGAAACATTATTTCCGACAGCGGCTGACATTTAGAGCGAGCCCCATTTCACCGAGCAGGAAGACGATGGAAGTGCCACCGTAGCTTATAAAGGGCAGGGTGATTCCGGTGTTGGGTATTGTGTTGGTGACAACAGCGATATTCAGTATGACCTGGATTGCCAGATGTCCCATGATCCCGGCAGACAGAAGGGCTCCGGAAAGATCTGTGCTGTGCATGGAGATGACACAGAGCCTCCAGAGCAGCAGACCAAAAATAAATAGCAGAAGAATGGCTCCGATGAGTCCGAATTCTTCGCAGATAATAGAATAGATCATGTCATTCTGGGCTTCGGGTACGAAGCCCAGTTTTTGTATACTGTTTCCCAGTCCCCGTCCAAGAAGTCCACCGCTTCCAATCGCATAGAGTCCCTGGATAGTCTGAAATCCTTTTTCATATTTTTCTGGATTTCTCCAGATTGCCAGACGTTCAAGGCGATAGCTTTCGGCAGCCAGAAAAATGGTGATGAATCCAATGCCGGCACTGCCAAGAGCAAGAAACTGGAGATAGTGAGGTGAGGAAACAAATATCAGAATAACACCGATTCCAAGAATGATGATTGCTGTACTCAGGTTATTGGAGCCAACCAGACCGACGATAGGAAGAAGCGTAAACATAGTCCGAAACATAAACCAGAACCCGTCGATCTTTTTTCGAGAATTGTCAATCTGCCAGGTCAGAAAAAGAACAACAGCTACTTTGGCAAATTCTGATGGCTGGAAAGATAACGGTCCAAGGTTCAGCCATCGTTTTGAGCCATTGATCTCCTGCCCGAAAAGGAGTACAGCAGTTGATAACAGCATAGACAGGAAATATGCCGCCGGGGCAAGACGCACAAAGAAACGGTAACTTATATTTGAAACAAAGTACATCACGCCAAGTCCGAGTGAGGAGGCAAATAATTGTTTTTTGAAATAATAGGCAGAGTCATGAAATCGGACTCTGCCATTATATTCACTGGCACTGAAAAGAATAACAAGGCCCAAAACAGTAAGAAGCACTACCAGTGTCAGCAGGGTCATATCTGCCTGGAAAGAAGATTTTTCTCTGTTTTTTGACATGGCAGACTCCGAGATGGATTTTATTTAAAGTTATGGAAAAAATACAAAAAATATGCCTGCGGGATTACCGCAGGCTTTTTAGATAGATTTTCTGTTCTGGTGAGATCCGGTAGCTTTCAACGGCTTTTTGAATCGTTTTTCTGTGTACCCATTCTGAGAGTCGTCGTTCTTCCAGATATGGAATTGTTGCAGTCCATTGCTTTGCAAGAGCTGTTGCCAGATACCAGGCAATCATCATATTTACATAATATTCCTCTGAGGTTATATTGGCTGCCATTTCAAGATATTCCGGCTGAAAAGCATCATCCAGATAAAGTCTCATCAGCATACCGATTCCGTATCTAACAGTGTAAGTTTCACCAGATACGATCCAGTTCTGTATTTCCGACAGAAGTTCTCCGAGATGTTTTGCAAAACATTTCGGAGCAGGAAAATCACAGGTTGCCCAGTTATTTATGTATGGAAGAAATCTTTGGATCTCAGCAAGACAGGTCTCATAATCAGAAATAGAAGTAATGATCATCATATGCATATTATTTTCTTCATAGTATCGGTGCGGAAGCTGGGTAAGAAATTCCTCTGCACCTGGTGTTCTGGCAAATTCTTTTGTGAATTTGCGGAGAATCGGTGTCCGTATTCCTATGATGGTTTCTTTATCAATCCCCGGCATAAGTCTGCTGTGAAAATCCCGATACTTCAGATCCTGCATTTCAAATAATTGTTTTTCTAATTCTGTGATGCTCAGCATTTTTAGTCTTCAACAACCTCAAGTACGTCCATTGGGCATGCTTTTGCACAGATTCCGCATGCAATACATTTGGATGCCGGGTTCCCCTCAGTCTTAACGATCAGACCAAATGGACATGCTTCCGCACATTTGCCGCAGCCGGTACATTTCTTCTTGTTGATCATGTATACACCTTTTGCGTTCTGTGTGATAGCTCCTTCCGGACATGCTTCTGCACATTTACCGCACTGTGGGCAGGTCATTGGACGAATAGATTTCTTTTCTACAATCTCCAGACATGCAAGCTCCGGGTTGAAGGTTTTGTAGAATGCCTGAGAACAGGCATCAACACAGGCAAGACATGCCATACAGGTACTTCCTTTTTTTACTTTAAGTTTTTTCATTTGAATTCCCTCCGCGTGTTTTTTTCTTTTATTGTAACATTATTGATAATTTTACTCAATAAATTTTGTTTTTTTTATATATGAAATAATTTCTTGCCCCATATGTCTCGGGATTTTGTCATATCCATGACAAAACACCTCGCGGGATATTATTTGTGAACAGTAACTCTTGACTTCAAGTGCACTTCAAGTGATAATCTTGTATAAAAGAAAGTTGTAACTGTGAAGGTACTGAACCGTTACAGGAATACAAAAAAACACAGCGGGAGGAAAAGATATGTACACTGCATCAAAGGACAGATATACAACGATGGAATACAGCCACTGTGGAAACAGTGGACTGATGCTTCCAAAAGTATCGCTGGGATTATGGCATAATTTCGGTGACACTGCGAATTTTGAAAATATGAAGAAGCTTTGTTTTACAGCTTTTGATAATGGAATCACGCAGTTTGATCTGGCTAATAATTATGGACCGGAACCGGGAAGTGCCGAAAAAAACTTTGGCAGAATCCTGAAAGAAGATCTGGGTGTTTACCGTGATGAGCTGATCATCACTACAAAAGCAGGATATGAGATGTGGGATGGTCCTTATGGAAACTGGGGCAGTCGTAAATATCTTCTTGCGAGTCTTGATCAGAGTCTGAAACGTATGGGACTGGAGTACGTAGATATCTTTTATCATCACAGAATGGATCCGGATACTCCGCTGGAAGAGACGATGGGGGCACTGGCAAGTGCTGTGCAAAGTGGAAAGGCTCTGTATGTCGGACTTTCCAACTATGATGGAAAGACATTAAGTGAAGCAGCCGCAATCCTTAAAGACCTTCATTGTCCGTTTGTGATCAACCAGAACCGTTATTCTATCTTTGACAGAACTGTAGAGAAAAATGGCCTCAAAAAAACAACGGGTATTCTGAAGAAAGGATTGATTACATTCAGTCCTCTTGCACAGGGACAGTTGACGGATCGTTATCTGAATGGTATTCCAAAAGACAGTCGTATCAGGACAGACGGAAGATTTCTGAAAGAAAGCATTCTCGATGAGCACAGAATGGATCAGATCCGTAAGCTGAATGAACTGGCAGCACAGCGTGGAGAGAAACTTGCGGATATGGCTCTTGGATGGCTTCTTCAGAAGGAAGAGGTAACAAGTGTACTGATCGGTGCTTCAAAGCCTCAGCAGATTCTTGATAATATAAAGGCAGTCAGCTGTGCTCCGTTTACGAAGGAAGAACTGAAACAGATTGATGAAATCTCATTGAACTAAAATAAAAGAGTATAGTTTGAAATTAGAGGGAATGTTTGTAAGAATCCCCTGCATACACTGTAAAAACGGTGTCTTCGGGGGATTTTCCTTTGAAAGATTATATTGAAGAGCGGGCGGTGGAAGTTGCGTGTTACATAATTGAAACCCGTGCCACAGTGCGCCAGGCGGCAAAGAAATTTGGGATAAGCAAGAGTACGGTACATAAAGACTGTGCGGAACGATTGCGGACGATTAATCCTTCTCTGGCAGCAGAAGTGCGGAAGATCCTGGATGTGAATAAGCAGGAACGGCATATCCGGGGCGGACTGGCTACGAAAGAAAAGTATCTTCATATGGCGAGATGAAAAAAGCAGCTGGATTACAGCTGCTTTAATACATTGAGTAAACGGGCGTTGTCCTCTGGCATCATGATGCAGAAACGGATAAATTCTCCTTCCAGACACTGGAAAGAAGCACAGTCACGAATCATAAGTCCCTGTTTGATGCAGGCTTCGAAGACATCGAAAGAGGTCAGTCCCGGTTTCTGGATCTTGAGCAGGATGAAGTTGGCATAAGCCGGATAAACCTTATAGGTTGAAATCTCTTTTAGTTCCCTGTAAAGTTTTTCCCTTTCGGAAAGAATAAGATTTCTGGTAGCCTGAATATATTCCTGATCTTTGAGCATCAGTTCACCGGCATAGGCACCAAGGCTGTTTAAGGACCATGGAGTTTGTTTTTCTTTCATTTTGGAAAGGAAATCCATATTTCCGGTAATGCCATATCCGAGACGCATACCCGGGGCAGCATAAAATTTGGAAACACCACGCAATACCATGAGATTGGAAAATTCTCTGGTAAGCGGAACCGCGGTGATTTTGTCAATTTCCGGTGCGAATTCAACATAGGTCTCATCGATCATTACAAAAATATCATGATTGCTGCAGAAAGTGAGCAGTTTTCTGAGCTCTTCCTGAAAAATTGCAGAGGAGGTTGGGTTGTTGGGATTGCAGAGGATAAGAAAATCATAATTGTCAGCAAGTGTTTGGCAGAGATCATCAACATCCAGACAGAAATCCTGTTCCTCCCGCAGATGATAATATTCCTGCGTGCTTCCGGAGAAAGAAAGTTCGCGGGAGTATTCAGAATAAGTAGGTCCAAGAATCAGGGTATGCTTAGGTGCTTTTTCCTGAATCAACAGAGAAATCAGTTCGCTGGATCCATTTCCAGGAAGGATAAAATCAGCTGGAATATGGCAGTATTCTGAGATCGTATTACGAAGAGTTGTATAGTTTCGATCCGGATACGAAGAAAACAGATCAATATGAGAAGCAAGCGCTTCTCTGACATTGGATGAAAGGCCAAGGGGATTGACATTGGCTCCGAATTTTATGATATCTTCTTTATTTAAATGATAATAACTGCAGATTTTTTCTATATCACTTCCGTGGAAAACCATTTTGGTAGTCATAGTTGCATACTTCCTTACATTTTTTAGTTTAGTACTATCATAAAGCATTGAAGATATATCCGCAAGTAGATAAACTTGCTTTTCCGATGGATTTTGCATATAATAGATTTCATATTATCATAAAAGTAAAAAGACAGAGTGAGAAAACTCTGTCTTTTATTCAGCTAAATGGGGGATAGATATGCGATTAGAAAAAGTACAGGATGCGTTAAGAGCCAAAAATATTAAATACGAATATACAGAGGAAGACGGATGTGGAAGTCTGGATTTTATGTTTCGTGGTCTGAAATTTCATGTATGGGAATATCATGATGGAGTCTGGGGTGCAGAGACCAATATTTATGAGGCGGGAAGAAGCCAGGATATCGAGGGCGACTATGAAGCTGAGATATCTGCAGAGATTTTTTCCTGGCCGGATATGATAAATAATTAAAAGACAGGAGTAGGAAAACTATGAAACTAATGAATATTGCTGATGAGGGGATGCGGTATAAATCACAGCTATATGAATTGTATGAGATGGCTTTTCCGGAGCAGGAGAAAAAACCGCTTCACGTAATGGAACAGCTTGTAGAAGACGGTAAGATGGAAATGCTTGCAATAGTAGATGGAGATGAGTTTGTAGGACTTGCCATCAATATGCTTAGTGGAAATTGTGCACTGCTTGATTACTATGCAATCATACCGGAAAAACGAAGCGGAGGTTATGGAAGTAAAGGTTTGGAAGTTCTGCTTGTACATTTTAAAAATCAGAAATATATTTTTGAGATAGAAATTCAGGATGAACAGGCAGACAATGCACAGGAACGTAAACGAAGAAAAGCATTTTATCTTCGAAATGGACTGAAAGAGACAGGATTGTTTGCGAATGTGTATGATACGGATTTTGAAATTCTTACACCCGATGGAGAACTTACATTTCAGGAATATGTGGATTTCCTGAGAGAAGTGCTGGGTGAGGAGTATGTGCAGTTCCTGAATCCGACTTTACTTTCAGAAACAAAATAAAACAAAAGATAAAATAAACGGGGAGAATTATGGGAGAACATATAGTTTTAGTGTATCTGGTTGTGTGTCTGTTTGTATTTCTGGCGGGATTTGTAGATTCTATTGCAGGAGGTGGAGGGCTGATCTCTCTGCCGGCATATATGATCGCGGGACTGCCTGCACATACGGCAATTGCGACAAATAAGATCAGCAGTGCCATGGGAACGACGGTTTCCACTTTCTATTATCTGCGTCAGGGATTTATGAAATGGAAAATCTGCGTACCGGCCATTGTAGCTGCAATCGCGGGCTCTTCACTGGGTGCGAAGATTACTCTGATGATAGATGAGAAAGTTTTAAAGATAGCCATGCTGGTCGTACTTCCGGTCATTTTATTTTATGTGCTGAGAAGCAAAGCACTTCAGGAAAAGCCGGATTATGAAATAGTAGATAAAGTAACCCGAAATCTGATCATGAAGTGTATAGGAATTGCATTTGTAGTTGGAATATATGACGGAATCTATGGACCGGGAACAGGAACCTTTCTTATGCTGCTGTTTACAGCCTTTTGTCATTTATCACTGAATGATGCGGCAGGAACCACAAAGGCGATTAATCTTACTACAAACATTTCTGCACTTGCAGTATTTTTGTTCAATGGAGCGGCATATATTCCTCTGGGTGTTGCGGCAGGCTGCTGCAACATGGTTGGAAATTATCTGGGAAGTCATTGCTTTACAAGCAATGGAAGTAAAATTGTAAAACCGGTCATGGTGGTTGTGATCGTAATCTTTTTTATAAAAGTAGTGACGGAATTAATTGGATAAACAGAAGAGTAAGACCGGGGTGTTAATAGCCTCGGTCTTTTATAAATTCGTAGGTTCGTCTGCGATTGTTATGGTCATGATAGGCAAAATAGTTTTTCCTCATATCTGCGTACTGCGGCTTTTCTTTGAAACCATTTTTCGCATATTCGGAAATTTTCTGAAGTAGAGCTGTTCTTGTCGTGCAGCGTTCACCAAAAAGATCCTTCTCCATATCGATATAGCTTCCGCAGGTTTCGTTGTATTTCTCCAGATCAAACTGATAAAAGAGAATTGGTTTGCCCAGATAATATGCATCCCATGACACACTGGAGTAGTCCGTGATCAACATGGAGCATTTCATGATAAGCTGATTAAGCGGTACACTTCCAAATGGGATCAGCCTGATCTGAGAATCTTCTGTATGGAAAGAGGAGATATATTCCCGGAGTTTAGGATGAATATAAAAGATCAGTTCCGTATGGGAACTGTGCAAAAACTTCTGAAGCTCCGGATCGTTGAGAAGAGCTGTATATTCCTGGTAATATTGGCTCTGACAGAAAAATTCATCACTCTGGTCCTCCAGCCAGCTTCTCCATGTAGGCATGACAAGGATGGAGGGATGTGCAGGATCTGATTTATCTTTTAAAACATCCCAGCGGCTGAGTCCGGTTACAGGAATCTGTTCGGGCTTATAACCGAAATTCTCTTCAATGATGGATTTTTCCATTTCGGAAGAAGCAGTAAAATATGTCATGGAACTTGCACCTTTAGCTCCAAAAAGATTTTCCACCCGTTTCAGTGCCAGCACACCATGCTGGAGGAAATAGATATCGTGTTTATTGATCTCCCGGGAAATCAGATTTGGCATAGGTTTCCAGACGAATGCATGAAGCCGGCTATCTGATGCAACATATAATTCGGATGTGATCAGATACAGAAGGTGTCGGAAACTTAAAAAAGGAATAACATTGGAATGATATTTACGGGTATCCTTCCATTGAGGAGAAGATTTATCCAGTATGAAGAAAATGTTTTTTCGTTCTTTCTCTGGAAGGTATTTCATACAGTACTGAAAAAAATAAAAGCCGTTATCCTGAGCGGAGACACAGTATTTTTCATAAATAAGCCAGATATGGCGCTTTTTCCAGAATGGATGCAGCAATTTGCCAAGCCCGAAAGCCAGAAGTTCTTTAAAATGAAAACTCGGGCTGTCACAGGAGCGCAGAGGACGGCTTCGAAGGATGAAACGATGTCCTGTGCTTCCCATAGGGAAAAACAGACAGCCATTTTGGGAAATACAATAGTTTCCGAGGATGAGCTGTGTACGCAGTCTGGCACCGAGAATTACCGTCCAGGATTCTGAAGTCTTATCGGAACGAATCAGCAGATCCCAGTCATTTTCACCATTTTCCAGAACAGAAACATCCATCTGGAAAATCAGTTTCTGGGAAGTCCTGGAAATACACCTGAGAGGATGATGGAAATCCTGTGAAGAATTCTGATAATAAAGTTCTGCCCGAAGTTTCAGGTCAGGTTTTGGAAGCTGAATCGTAAGATATAGCTGAGTTTTATTTATTTTAATATGAGTGACATATAATATGTGTTCCATGAAAAAACTCCCTGTCATGTGAATTTTAATTGAAAAAAATTAGTAACTATTCAGAAGGTAGTATTCCGCGAGGTGTTTTGGAATGCATTTTGACTCGTGACTGTGAGGGTACTGAACAGTTACAAAAATTATACAAAACAGACGGTTAATTTGCAAGACAGTACCTTCCATTGACAATGGATAAGAAAGTGAGATAGAATGATATTCAGTGATAACAGAAAAATGATGAGGAAGAACAGATGGAGAGAAAATTAAAGTTTACCAAAGCAAATACGGCTGCGGTGAAAGGAATTGCAATTATATTTCTGATTTTATATCATGGATTTTCAATAAAAAGCAGGCTCTATGGCTATCCGGTAAGCTTCTGGCCATTGTCAGAGACAACTGCCATGGCAATCTGCCGTGTGATGGTCCAATGTGTGGGAATTTTTGCTTTTATGTCGGTATATGGTCTTACTTTGTCAATGAAAGCTCAGTATCAGGATTATGAATTTACAGGGCATGAGGCAACTTTGTTTGTGCTGAAACGTTATGTGAAGCTTGTCCTCTCTTTTACCATACCGTTTTTGTTCTGTATGGGAGTCACATATTTGACGAATACTTCTCGTTACAGCGATGGCTTTTCAATCAATCTGATCAATGCAGGAATGGATTTTCTTGGTCTGAGCCATCTTTTTGGAACACAGATGCAGATCAATACCTGGTGGTATTTAAGTCTTGAGATTCTGCTGATTTTCTTTATGCCGTTTCTGGTCAGATTTTATAAAAGATATGGATGGCTGATGGTTTTTATGTTTCTGCTTGTCGGAAGCTTTATGCTGGAGAAGCACGTACATCTCACAAAATATTTATTTGTAGCTCCGCTGGCAGTCTGCTTTGCAGATCAGAACGTTCTGGAACGGCTCAAGGGATTTCGCATTGTAAAGAACAGATTCTTGAATAAAATTCTGAAGCTTATTTTGTGTACGGGTATATTATATGTCCTTTGTAAGATGTTTAATATGAAATGGGGAACGGATCATTTTGAGTTCGTACTTAATGGTACGATACCGGTGCTGATCGTTTATATGTCATATGAGTTTGTGATTGAGATTCCTGGGATCCGCCAGATCTTGGAGTTTATAGGAAAACATTCTGCGAACATTTTTTATATCCATACGTTTATAAGAGCAGTATGGTGTAAGGATTTCACATATTCACTTGGACATGTGGCAGTTATATGGCTGTTTATACTGCTGAGCAGTCTTGCAATTTCAGTCATGCTTGGCTTTGTGCAGAAGTTAATACATTTTGATCAGTTTTCTGCATGGATTACAAAGAGGATTCTTGGTTTTGCAGATCGGAATTTATAAGAAAAACGCAGTACGGAATCTGAGGCAGATCAGATTTCATACTGCGTTTTATTAATTTCAATGAAATTTTTTCTTGATTTCTTCACAGATATGTTTACTGTGGCTGTTATCCTTGAACTGTAGATATTCCCTGCGCATTTTTTCATATTTTGGCTTCAGGTGGAAATCGTTCTGCACAGTTTCTTCCAGAAGATCCAGAAGCTGTGCTTCCGTTGAAGCCCTGTCGCCGAAGAGTTCTGTCTCCATATCGATATAGCTTCCATGAGCTTCATTGTATTTCTCAATATCAAACTGATAGAAAATACTTGGTTTATCCTGATACAAAATGTCCCAGCATACACTGGAATAATCTGTGATAAGCATACGACATCGCATCAGCATTTCATTTACAGCAACTTCGCCAAAGGAGATCAGATGTATGCGGCGGCTGATAGATTTAAAGTTGTCTGCGTATTCCTGAAATTTTGCATGCAGGTAAAAATTGATCTCAAGGTCATATTTTTCCAGGATATTATTCAGACGGACGGAATTCAGAAGTCCCATATAGTGGCGGAAATAGTCACTTTCTTCAAAATCTTTATCTGGTACAGAATCGAGCCAGTTTCTCCAGGTAGGCATGATCAGAATCTCACGTTTTCCCTGAGACTTATCCTTAAGTACATCCCAGCGAGGGAGACCAGTATTGATAACTTCGTCCGGTTCATATTCAAAATTGTCGATAATGGTCTGTTTTTCTTTGTTCGTAGAGACAACAAAGAGATTACAGCCACCTTTTTTGCCTTTCCCATAGAAATTGTCAACGCGTTTCAGGGCAATGACACCATGCTGGAGGAACACAAATGGTATTTTTTTGATATAGCGGTTAAAAATACTGTGTCGGGACTGCATGGCATACGTATGGTATCTGGAATCGGAGCTTACAATAAGGTCGGCTGCAAGCAGGTAGATCATGTGCCGGATGGACATGAAATTCAGAAGTCGGTTCTTATAAGGCTCTACTTTGGAACGATCCGGAGAATCTTTGGTTATAATATAGTAGATTTTTTTATTAAGAAAAGCTTCTTCGTTTTGTTCCATGCAGTGTTTAAAGAAATAATATCCGTTATCCTGTGCCATGGAAGAGAATTTCTCACAGACCAGACAGATATGTTTACGTTTCCAGTAAGGTTTGGCGATCCGATAAAGAAAAACAGACAAAAATTCCTTAAAGACAATGTCCATTCCATCGTATTTTTCCCGCTGGCGATTAGTAAATGCAAGAGTACGTTTGCTTGTATAGTATGGGAAGAAATAAAAGTTATCAGCTGTCTTGTAAGAGAGAGTGGAAAGAAATTTTTGCTGTATTCTTTGCCATGCAGTCATATAAATCGGAATTTGAGAAATTTTCCCGGTGTCTGCATTTTGAACCAGGACGAAAATATCCCAGTACAGACTTTTCCATTCAACAGAACGCAGGTCGAGAGAAATACTTATTCGCTGAAGGTTCTGATGAGATTTTATATTTTCGGTGGTAAAATCGTAAACTGCAGCGTCTTCTGCAAGCTTACTGCGGAAAAAAAGTCCGGTTTTTATATATTTGTGTCTGCTCTGTTCAAGATCAAAAGATACTTTGAGGATTCCGTGGGTGATCTTGAGTTTATGATAGGCACAGATCAGAAGATTTTCCATAAAAAATTTTCGTGAGCATAACCTTATAATAAGAAGATTGTCGAATCCTGCGGTAAGTATGCCGATATATTCATTAGGTTCGGGAGAAGTATCCTCCGGGAAATAAATATCGTTGATGAAAATATGATAGTCCATATTTAAATTTCTGTCAGGATGCAGAGAATATAAAAGTTTTTGATTGTCGGAAGTTATGCAGTTTAAGGTGAGAATAAGTGTATGATTCTTTTTAAAACAAATAAATTCATGAAAAACGGACAGATTTAGCCGGAAAGTATCAGGACTAAGCTGGATAAAAGGAACGGAAACTTCTTCTTTGGTTTCAGGATCACGTGCAAGGAAACTGAAAGAAGAAAAAGCGGTTACAGAAAAATCACTGAACTTTAAAACAATCTCTGCAGATGAAAGATCGGAAACGCTGACAGAGATGCTGTTCTTGATCCAGGAAAAAGATGAATCGGATGTATGTGATTTAAGTTTCATAATTCCTCCATATAAAATAGCTCCGGCTACACTTTCAAATACAGGGCAGACGGAAGCAGTGTTGTTTTTTTTTTGTAAGTAACATAATCATAACATAAAATTAATAAAAATTAAACATTTTTTGAAAGACAAAATATTAAAAAAACACTTGACATATAAAAAATGATATGATATTCTCTTACAGAACGCTGCCGAAGACAGTAGGTGCCGTAAGGCATAAGGATTAAAACGCCTACCGAGGACTTAGTATTCTATATAAGATTACATGAGACCTTACTGTCGTTATGCAGTAAGGCTTTTTTTATGACGCGGCGGTATATCAAAATCTATAAGGAGGTGTACCATTTATGGCAAAAGTAGAACTGAAACAACCAATCGTAGAAGAAATCGCAAACAGCATTAAAGACGCACAGGCAGTAGTTCTTGTTAACTACAGTGGTCTTACAGTTGAACAGGATACAATTCTGCGTAAGGAATTAAGAGAAGCTGGTGTTCATTACAAAGTTTACAAAAACACTATGATGAACCGTGCTTTTGCAGGAACAGCATGTGAAAGCCTTTGCCCACATCTGGAAGGAACAAACGCTCTGGCTATTTCCGATACAGATGCTACAGCACCGGCAAGAATCCTTGCTAAATATGCAAAACAGTTCCCGGCTCTTGAACTGATCGCAGGTGTAGTTGAAGGAAACTACAACGATCAGGCTGGAATCCAGGCTCTGTCCCAGGTTCCGTCCAGAGAAGAACTTCTTGGAAAACTTCTTGGAAGCATCCAGTCTCCTATCACAAACTTCGCTCGTGTGCTTAACCAGATCGCAGAGGCACAGGGTGGTGCTGATACAGAGGCAGCAGCAGAGTAAATCTGAATTCATCAGATTTACGGTACGCAGACGAAGCGTAGCGTAATTCGCAGTATACAGAAACTGCGAATCCTAAAATAATAAAATCTAATAAATGGAGGAAATTAAAATGGCAAAATTAACAACAGAAGAATTTATTGCAGCAATCAAAGAATTATCTGTATTAGAATTAAATGAACTCGTAAAAGCTTGCGAAGAAGAATTCGGTGTATCCGCAGCAGCAGGTGTTGTAGTAGCAGCAGCTGGAGCAGGTGCTGAAGCAGCAGAAGAGAAAGATGAGTTCGACGTAGAACTGACAGAAGTTGGACCGAACAAAGTTAAAGTTATCAAAGTTGTTCGTGAAGTTACCGGACTTGGACTGAAAGAAGCTAAAGCAGTAGTTGACGGTGCTCCGAAAGCTCTTAAAGAAGGCGCATCTAAAGCAGAAGCTGAAGACATCAAAGCAAAACTTGAAGCAGAAGGTGCTAAGGTTACTCTTAAATAATTCTGTTAAAGAAATAAGTGATGCGGGGACACCTGATGGTGTCCCTAAATTTTTGTGTAAAAAATTAAAAAAGTTGTTGACAGCATAAAATTGCTATGCTATAGTGAAGAATGCTATATTATGGCAAGATATGCCTGTTTATCTCAAACCGTAAACAGGGTCGTGTTATAAAATAAATAAAAAAACAGGGGTGAAACGTCAATGGAAAAAAACAGAATTCGTTCTGTAAAAACTGGAAAAAGCATGCGCATGAGCTACCAGAGACAAAAAGAAGTTCTGGAAATGCCGAATTTGATTGAAGTCCAGAAAGATTCCTATAAGTGGTTTCTCGATGAGGGCCTCAAAGAAGTGTTTGATGATATTTCTCCGATCGCGGATTATGGCGGAAAGTTCAGCCTGGAATTCATCGATTTCACGTACGATGCAAAAGATGCGAAATATAACATTGAGCAGTGCAAAGAACGTGACGTAACTTACGCGGCACCTTTGAAGGTTCGCGTACGACTGATAAATAAAGAAACAGAGGAAATCAACGAACACGAGATCTTCATGGGAGATCTTCCGTTAATGACAGAGACAGGTACTTTCGTTATTAATGGTGCAGAACGTGTTATTGTCAGCCAGTTGGTGCGTTCCCCTGGTATCTATTATGCAATTGCACATGATAAGATCGGTAAGAGACTGTTTTCCAGTACCGTTATCCCCAACAGAGGAGCATGGCTGGAATATGAAACGGATTCCAACGATATCTTCTATGTGCGTGTGGACAGGACCAGAAAGGTTCCGATCACTGTGCTGATTCGTGCCCTTGGTGTCGGCAGCAATGCAGAAATCGTTGATTTGTTTGGTGAAGAGCCAAAGATCCTTGCAAGCTTTGCAAAGGATACTTCCACAAACTATCAGGAAGGTCTTCTGGAACTCTATAAGAAGATCCGTCCAGGCGAGCCGCTGGCAGTAGACAGTGCAGAGAGCCTTATCATGGCTATGTTCTTTGACCCTAGAAGATATGATCTTGCCAAGGTCGGACGTTATAAATTTAATAAGAAACTTCATTTTAATAAGCGTATTGCAGGTCACAAGCTGGCAGAGGCTGTTGTAGATCCGTCTACAGGAGAGATTCTGGCAGAAGAAGGTGCCAACATTACAATTGAACTTGCAGATCAGATTCAGAACGCTGCCGTTCCATATGTATGGATTCAGGGAGAAGAACGTAAGATCAAAGTTCTTTCTAATATGATGGTAGATCTTGCAGCGTATGTTGACTGTGATCCAAAGGAACTGGGTGTTACAGAATTAGTATACTATCCTGTTCTTGAGAAAATTCTGGAAGAGAATGATAATCTTGAGGATATCAAGGCTGCAATTGTCAGAGATATCCATGATCTTATTCCGAAGCATATCACAAAAGAAGATATCTTTGCATCTATCAACTATAATATGCATCTGGAATATGGAATCGGTAACGATGATGATATCGATCATCTGGGCAACCGTCGTATCCGTTCTGTAGGAGAACTTCTTCAGAACCAGTATCGTATCGGTCTTTCCAGACTGGAAAGAGTTGTACGTGAGCGTATGACAACTCAGGACACAGAGAATATTTCTCCACAGTCCCTGATCAATATTAAACCTGTAACTGCAGCGGTTAAGGAGTTCTTTGGATCTTCTCAGCTGTCACAGTTCATGGATCAGAACAACCCTCTTGGTGAGCTGACACATAAGAGACGTCTTTCTGCACTGGGACCTGGCGGTCTGTCACGAGACAGAGCCGGATTCGAGGTACGAGATGTCCATTATTCTCACTATGGCCGTATGTGCCCAATCGAGACTCCTGAAGGTCCTAACATCGGTCTGATCAACTCTCTTGCATCTTATGCAAGAATCAATCAGTATGGTTTCATTGAGGCACCATACCGCAGAATTGACAAAACAAATCCGGCCGAGCCGGTCGTAACAGATGATGTTGTTTATATGACAGCAGATGAAGAAGATAATTACCATGTAGCACAGGCGAATGAGCCGCTGGATGAAGAAGGTCACTTCATTCACAGAAATGTGTCCGGTCGTTTCCGTGAAGAAACGCAGGAATATGAGAGACATATGTTTGATTACATGGACGTATCTCCTAAGATGGTATTCTCCGTCGCTACTGCACTGATTCCTTTCCTGCAGAACGACGATGCTAACCGTGCGCTGATGGGATCAAACATGCAGCGTCAGGCCGTTCCGCTTCTTACAACAGAGGCACCTGTTGTTGGAACTGGTATGGAAACCAAAACTGCTGTTGACTCTGGTGTTTGTGTTGTAGCTAAGAAGTCCGGTACTGTTCTTCGTTCTACCTCTACAGATATCAGTATCAAGAATGATGATGGAACAAAAGATGATTATCATCTTACCAAATTCCTTCGCAGTAACCAGAGTAACTGCTATAATCAGAAACCAATCGTATTCCAGGGTGAGCATGTAGAGGCAGGACAGGTTATCGCTGATGGTCCTTCTACTGCAAACGGTGAACTGGCTCTCGGTAAAAACCCGCTGATCGGTTTCATGACCTGGGAAGGTTATAACTACGAGGATGCCGTTCTGTTAAGTGAGAGACTGGTACAGAACGATGTATATACTTCTATTCATATGGAAGAGTATGAAGCAGAAGCAAGAGATACCAAACTGGGACCGGAAGAGATCACAAGAGATGTTCCGGGTGTCGGTGATGATGCACTGAAAGATCTGGATGAACGTGGTATTATCCGTATCGGTGCAGAAGTTCGTGCCGGTGATATCCTGGTTGGTAAAGTTACTCCTAAGGGAGAAACGGAACTGACTGCAGAAGAACGTCTTCTGCGTGCAATTTTCGGTGAGAAAGCAAGAGAAGTTCGTGATACTTCCCTCAAGGTTCCTCATGGAGAATATGGTATTGTTGTAGATGCCAAAGTATTTACAAGAGAGAACGGTGATGAACTGTCTCCAGGAGTAAATCAGTCAGTTCGTATTTATATTGCTCAGAAACGTAAGATTTCTGTTGGGGATAAAATGGCTGGTCGTCATGGTAACAAGGGTGTTGTTTCCCGTGTACTTCCGGTTGAGGATATGCCATTCCTTCCAAACGGACGTCCGCTGGATATCGTACTGAACCCTCTGGGCGTACCTTCACGTATGAATATCGGACAGGTCCTGGAAATCCACTTAAGTCTTGCAGCCAGAGCACTCGGATTTAATGTTGCAACACCTGTATTTGACGGTGCGAGCGAAATTGATATTCAGGATACTCTGGAACTGGCAAACGATTATGTAAATATTGAAGATTTCGAAGAATTCCGTGCAAAATATCAGGATACACTTGCTCCTGATGTTATGGAATATCTTGATGAACACAAAGATCACAGAGATCTGTGGAAAGGTGTTCCGATTTCCAGAGATGGTAAGGTTCAGCTTCGTGATGGACGTACCGGTGAGTACTTCGACGGACGCGTAACAATCGGTCACATGCACTATCTGAAACTGCACCATCTGGTAGATGATAAGATTCATGCACGTTCAACAGGTCCATACTCTCTCGTAACACAGCAGCCTCTGGGTGGTAAAGCTCAGTTCGGTGGACAGCGTTTTGGAGAGATGGAGGTTTGGGCTCTGGAGGCATATGGTGCTTCTTACACACTTCAGGAGATTCTGACAGTGAAGTCCGATGATGTTGTAGGACGTGTGAAGACCTATGAAGCAATTATCAAGGGAGACAACATCCCTGAGCCGGGTATTCCGGAATCCTTCAAGGTACTTCTTAAAGAACTTCAGTCTCTGGGTCTTGATGTCAAAGTTCTTAAAGATGACAATACAGAAGTACACCTTCTGGAAACTGTAGATTATGGTGATACAGATCTTCGTTCTGTAATTGAAGGCGACAGCAGACATCGCAGAGAAGAGGAATCCTTTGGTAAACATGGTTATACCAAACAGGAATTCGAAGGCGAAGAACTTGTAGATGTAGAAGAGGATGAGGACGAAGAAGAGTTTCTTGACTTCGACGATTCCTACGATGATGATGACGACAAGTAAGAAAGGGGAAAGAATACATGGCAGAAACAACAGCTACCAATGAAACATATCAGCCAATGACTTTCGATGCCATCAAGATTGGACTGGCGTCCCCTGAGAAGATCAGAGAATGGTCCAGAGGTGAGGTAACAAAACCTGAGACTATCAACTATCGTACTCTGAAACCAGAGAAAGATGGTCTTTTCTGTGAAAGAATTTTCGGACCAAGCAAGGACTGGGAGTGCCATTGTGGTAAATACAAAAAAATTCGCTATAAAGGCGTTGTCTGCGATCGATGTGGCGTAGAAGTTACGAAATCTTCTGTCCGAAGAGAGCGTATGGGACATATTGAGCTTGCAGCTCCGGTATCCCATATCTGGTATTTCAAGGGTATTCCGTCCCGTATGGGACTGATCCTTGATCTGTCTCCGAGAACATTGGAAAAAGTTTTATATTTTGCTAACTATATTGTACTGGATCCGGCAGATTCCAAGCTGCAGTACAAACAGGTCCTCACTGAGAAAGAATATCAGGATGCCCGTGAAGCATATGGATATAATTTCCGTGTTGGAATGGGTGCAGAATCCATCATGGAACTTCTGAAAGCAATTGATCTTGAGAAAGATGCTGAGGAACTCAAAACAGAACTGGTAGATGCAACTGGACAGAAACGTGCCAGAATCATCAAAAGACTGGAAGTTGTAGAATCTTTCCGTGAGTCTGGAAACCGTCCGGAATGGATGATCATGACTGCAATCCCGGTTATTCCTCCAGATCTGCGTCCTATGGTACAGCTGGATGGGGGTCGTTTTGCAACTTCTGACCTTAACGATCTGTACAGAAGAATTATCAACCGTAATAACCGTCTGAAACGTCTTCTTGAGCTGGGAGCACCGGACATTATCGTTCGTAATGAGAAGCGTATGCTCCAGGAAGCTGTAGATGCACTGATCGACAATGGTCGTCGTGGCCGTCCGGTAACAGGACCTGGAAACAGAGCCCTTAAATCCCTCTCTGATATGCTGAAAGGTAAATCCGGACGTTTTCGTCAGAACCTCCTTGGTAAACGAGTTGACTATTCAGGACGTTCTGTTATCGTCGTTGGACCGGAACTGAAGATTTATCAGTGTGGTCTTCCGAAAGAGATGGCAATTGAGCTTTTCAAACCTTTCGTTATGAAAGAACTGGTTGCAAACGGAACTTCTCACAACATCAAAAATGCCAAGAAAATGGTAGAGAAACTTCAGCCAGAGGTATGGGATGTACTGGAAGAGGTTATCAAAGAGCATCCGGTTATGCTGAACCGTGCACCTACACTGCATCGTCTGGGTATCCAGGCATTTGAGCCGATCCTTGTAGAAGGTAAAGCTATCAAACTTCATCCACTCGTTTGTACCGCGTTCAACGCAGACTTCGATGGTGACCAGATGGCTGTTCATCTTCCGCTTTCTCAGGAAGCTCAGGCAGAGTGCCGTTTCCTCCTGCTTTCACCAAACAACCTTCTGAAACCTTCAGATGGTGGTCCGGTAGCCGTTCCTTCACAGGATATGGTCCTTGGTATCTACTATCTGACACAGGAGAGACCGGGAAATCCAGGAGAAGGCAAATTCTTCAAGAGCATAAATGAAGCAATTCTTGCTTATGAGAATAAAGTTATCACCTTACAGTCCAGAATCCATGTGCGCTGCACAAAAACAATGCCGGATGGAAGCGAACTGACAGGAACTGTAGAATCTACACTTGGACGTTTCCTGTTCAACGAGATCATTCCGCAGGATCTTGGATATGTAAACAGAAGTATTCCGGGCAATGAACTTCTTCCGGAAGTTGATTTCCTGGTAGGTAAAAAACAGCTGAAACAGATCCTTGAAAAAGTCATCAACACTCACGGAGCTACCAAGACTGCTGAGGTTCTTGACGCTATCAAGGCAATGGGTTATAAATATTCTACCCGTGCAGCTATGACAGTATCCATTTCTGATATGACTGTGCCGCCTCAGAAGCCTGAGATGATCCAGAATGCACAGGATATCGTTGACAAGATCACAAAGAACTATAAGCGTGGTCTTATTACAGAAGAAGAGCGTTACAAAGAAGTTGTTGAGACATGGAAGAAGACAGATGATGAGCTTACCAAAGCACTTCTGAATGGTCTCGATAAATACAACAACATCTTTATGATGGCTGACTCTGGTGCCCGTGGTTCCGATAAACAGATCAAACAGCTTGCAGGTATGCGAGGTCTGATGGCGGATACAACCGGTCACACTATCGAGCTCCCGATCAAGTCAAACTTCCGTGAAGGTCTTGAAGTACTGGAATACTTCATGTCCGCACATGGAGCTCGTAAAGGTATGTCCGATACCGCTCTTCGTACCGCTGACTCTGGTTATCTGACCAGACGAATGGTTGACGTATCTCAGGAACTTATCGTTCGTGAAACAGACTGCTGTGAGAATCGAGAAGAAATCTCCGGTATGTATGTCAAAGGATTCATGGATGGTAAAGAAGAGATCGAAAATCTTCAGGAACGTATTACAGGACGTTTCTCCTGTGAGACCATCACAAACAAAGATGGAGAAGTTCTTGTTAAGGCAAACCATATGATCACACCAAAACGTGCTGCCCGTATCATGAGTGAAGGCGTAAATGCAGCCGGTGACCCGATTGAAGAAGTTAAGATCCGTACGATCCTTAGCTGTAAGTGCAAGGTTGGTGTCTGCGCTAAATGTTATGGTGCAAACATGGCAACTGGTGAAGCTGTTCAGGTTGGTGAATCTGTTGGTATTATTGCAGCACAGTCTATCGGTGAGCCTGGTACACAGCTTACCATGCGTACATTCCATAGTGGTGGTGTAGCCGGTGGAGATATCACACAGGGTCTTCCTCGAGTTGAGGAGCTTTTTGAGGCAAGAAAACCGAAAGGTCTTGCTATCATTACAGAGATCCCTGGTGTTGCAGTTATCAATGATACCAAGAAAAAACGTGAGATCATTGTTACCAATCCGGAGGACGGAGATTCCAAGACTTATCTGATTCCTTATGGATCTCGTATCAAGATTACAGACGGACAGGTACTGGAGGCCGGTGATGAACTGACAGAAGGTAGTGTAAATCCACATGATATCCTGAGAATCAAGGGTGTTCGTGCGGTTCAGGATTATATGCTCCGTGAGGTTCAGCGAGTATATCGTCTCCAGGGTGTAGAAATCAGTGATAAGCATATCGAGGTGCTGGTTCGCCAGATGCTGAAGAAGATTCGTATCGAAGAAAACGGAGATACAGAATTCCTTCCAGGTACACTTGTTGATGTCCTTGAATTTGAAGAAGTTAATGAAAAACTTGAAAAAGAAGGCAAGACACCGGCAGAAGGAAAGCAGATCATGCTTGGTATTACCAAAGCATCTCTGGCAACAGATTCCTTCCTGTCAGCAGCATCTTTCCAGGAAACAACAAAAGTCCTGACAGAAGCTGCTATCAAAGGTAAGGTTGACCACCTGGTAGGTCTGAAGGAAAATGTTATCATTGGTAAACTGATTCCTGCAGGTACAGGTCTGAAACGTTACAGAGATATCCAGCTGGATACCGGAATGCCGGAGGAAACTCCTGTTGCAGAAGAAGAGCCGGCAGATGAACTTCCAGAGGATGAAGAAATGCTGACTATGGAAGAAGAAGCAGATGAGGATGTTTCTGATGATGAAATCCTGTTTGATGACACAGACTCTACAGAAAAATAAATAAAAAACAAAAGAAGTTCCAGATTTATGACAGAAGTAAATCTGGGGCTTCTTTTTTTAAATATAAAGATTATATGAAAAAAGAAGAAAGAAAAGCGAAAACTACAGACATACACGAGTGGACATGCTATACTAATAGCACTTCCTGAGGGAAGTTTTAAAAAATAGACTTTTTGATTGAAATAAAGTAACTGTTCAGCAGCCACTAAGAAGGTATTGGAGAGTTACAAATTAAATTTGAAATTACATTGCAGATAAATATAGATTATATATAACTGTTCAGAAGGCAGTATCTCGCGAGATGACTTGGAATGCATTTTGACTCGTAACCGTGAGGGTACTGAACAGTTAAGAATGTATTACGAAAGGAGAGGAGGGGAGGATAGATGGACAAACAACTTCCGGTTTCTGCATGGCCGGAATGGAAGATCGTAGAGAAGATCGGAGAGGGCTCTTTCGGAAAGGTGTATAAAGCCAGACGTACAGAGCAGGGAAAAACCTTTTATTCTGCGATCAAAGTTATTACAATTCCTTCGAATGCCGGAGAATTGAGCAGTGTTCGCTCGGAAAATCCGGATGAGCAGTCGGTGAAGGAATATTTTTACAGCCTCGTAGAAGAATGTATTCAGGAAGTGAATACAATGGAATATTTTCGTGGCAATTCTCATGTGGTTTCTGTGGAAGATTATAAAGTAATGGAATATCTGGATGATATAGGATGGGATATTTATATCCGTATGGAATATCTTACCAGTTTTCTGGACTATTGTGCGGGACGTGCATTGACAGAAGAAGACGTGATACATTTAGGAATTGATTTGTGTAAGGCACTGGAATACTGCCAGTGTCAGAATATCATTCACAGAGATATTAAGCCAGAGAATATTTTTGTCTCCCGATTTGGGGAGTTTAAATTGGGAGATTTTGGAATTGCCAGAGAACTGGATCGGACAATGAGTGGGTTATCGAAGAAGGGTACATTTTCTTATATGGCACCGGAGATGTACAGGGGAGAGGCGTATGACGCACGAGTAGATATATATTCTCTTGGAATTGTACTTTATAAATTAAGAAATCATAATCGGCTTCCTTTTATCAGCCTTAAGAAGCAGCTGATAACTTACAGAGACAAGGAAGAGGCACTAAATAGAAGGATGGCAGGAGAAAAACTGCCTGTGCCGGCAGAAGCAGGGGAGGCTTTTGCAGAAGTAATTCTTAAAGCCTGCGCGTATGATCGTCATGATCGTTATGAAAGTGCGGAAGAATTTCGAATGGCATTGGAGCAGATTTTGTATCCGGGACAACCGGAAATGCAGGAAATCCGAAAGCCTGCGATTACACCGGATTTTGAAGGATCCGGGAAAATTTTTCCGGAACAGGAAGAAGAACCGGAGGGTACGAGAGTACTAAAACGAACAGATCCGAAAGCAAGGATACATGGGGAGTATTCTTCAAAAAACAGGAAATCGACCAAAAGAAAGAAGAAGTTTGAGCCACTTTTTGCGGCTGCCGTCATTATGGTGATAGCAGTCTGTATTGTTGTGAGCGTTTTTATCTGGCTTCTGAAAGAAAATGCGGAACTGCAGAAATTAAAACAGTCGGTTACAGAGACTGTGCAGAGTGCAGAAAATAAGCAGTTACAGGAAACATTGGAAAAAATTCAGTCACAGGCAACAGAAATCAGCGATAATCTGAATGATTACAGCTGGATCGGATCAGAAGACGAGGGAAAAATCAGTTATTTGCGGCAGAAGGATGATGGAAGCTGGCAGGTAATGAAGATTCTGATCTATCCATCTTTATCACAGGATGGATATTACCAGGAATATTATTACTGGAATAATGAATTGTTTTTTGCCTACATATGGGCAGACAATAATACGATGAGTGACCTGAAGGACGGAGAGCAGAAAATAGACAGATATTATTATGAGGATGGTAAACTGATTCGATGGATCGATGATAAAAACCGTTGTCATGATAACGAGACAGACAGTGAGGAGTATGTAACACGAGGAGAGAAATACTGGGATTATGCAGATGAGTATAAAACCCAACTGAATCTTTCTGACGACAGTACATCTGCATCCTGAGAAAGGAAGGACTATGGCGTATCAGATTGAATATGCATATACGTGCCATATTGGTAAGGTACGTAATAATAATGAGGACAATTTCTGGTGCTGTGGTGAAAGCCTTGATTCAGAAAATAAGGGAATGAGTCATGTCTGCAGCGGGCATATAAAACAGGCAGACTTACCGCTCCTGGCCGTATTTGACGGGATGGGCGGAGAGAGCTGTGGTGAAATGGCGGCATTTCTTGCTGCAGAAAGCTGTGGACAGTATTATAAAGAAAAAAAGAAGGAACTTTCAGAAGATCCGGAACAGTTTATGAACGGACTATGCAGTATAATGAACCATGCAGTATGTCATTATGGGAAGGAAAACAAGATAAACAGCATGGGGACTACAGCGGCTATGCTGGCCTTTGGGAAAGAGAATGTATACTCATGTAATCTGGGGGACAGCCGTATTTATAAGATTTCGCCAGAGGGAAAACTGGGGCAGCTTTCGCTCGATCATGTGCTTGGGGGCGGAAGGTTTGGAAAGCCCCCGTTGACGCAGTATCTTGGTATTCCGGAAGAAAGCATGGGACTTGAACCAACGATTGTGCCGCAAAAAGCAGAAATAGGGACGCGTTATCTGATCTGTTCAGATGGTATCACGGATATGCTTTCGGATGGGGAGATTGCAGACATTCTTACCAGAGAAATTTCCGTATCTGAAACAGTAGAGCTTCTTGTTGAAAGGGCTCTTATAAAAGGCGGCAGAGATAATATTACAGTGATACTCTGTGAACTTGTGGAACAGGAAAAAAGCCTGTTTGGAAAATTATTGAATTATTTTTTATAATTATGAAGGTGACAGACTATGAAAAATCGTATGCAGGATCTGGATTTTGAGCAGACAGTTGCTTTTGATTCGGTCAAAGACTTTGAATTTACACGAAAAGCTGCACAGCGATTCCGACAGGTGGTCAGTCTGGATGGCTTTGAGGATGAGGATGCAGATGTTATTTTCCATTATCTTTATAAAGAAATGGAGCTGGTATCTTTTGGGGATCATCTGAAACGTTATATTTACGAACGTTCAGGACTGGAAGAGCCTTATAATGAAGTAACGCAAGAGATATACAGGGATATTGTGATTGAATCCTTTCATGAAACCTGCACGCCGAAATCAATGAATCCAATTTCTACGAAGTTGACCTCTCTTGTGAATAACTGGCTGACACAGGCTTCTGTCAAGAGAGAAACTGTATTTCTGCTGGGATTTGGACTTCGCATGAGTGCCGAGGATGTCTCTGATTTTCTGACAAGAGTGCTGAGAGAGCAGGATTTTGATTTCCATAATCCGGATGAGGTGATCTACTGGTATTGCTATACCATGCAGCTTGGATACCATAAAGCAGAGGAATTTAAGAAAGCTTATGAGAGACTGGAACCTGATCCGGATTATACGGATGCATCCAATGTATACTCAGGTACACTGATATTGGACAACGAGGAAAAGCTTCTGAAGTATCTGGCATATGTAAAGGTCGGAGCAGATGATCCAATGTCAGAGAAAAGTCAGGCCTTCCAGGAATTTGTACGTCTTCTGACCCATGCCAAGGAAATCATTGCCAGAATGTATCAGGGCGATGAGGCGGAGAAAGATCGCAATAAAGTGTGGAATATTTCTGATATTACAGACTCTGATGTGGAAAAAGTTATCTGCAGCGGAATTCCGGTAAATAAAATGGGAAACCTAAAAAAGATGTCGGCTTCCATTCTGGCAAAACATTTCAGCCAGAAAAGATTCAGCCGTCAGAGAATAAACAGTATCATGAATCATAAATTTCCGGTTGAACGTTTTGATCTGATAACACTTGAGTTTTTTATTGTATCGCAGGAGATGCAGGATGATGATCCATACAACAGATATCATCATTTTCTGGAGGAGATACAGAAGATTCTTCACAAGTGTGGAATGAGTGAGATTTATATTGTAAATCCATACGAATGCTTTCTTCTAATGTGTCTTCTGACAGATTGTCCGCTGGCAGTTTTTGCTGACATTTGGGAGATGTCCTATGAGGATAAGGACGGAGAGAATTTGTAAAAAGTAATAATCAGAAATTCATAAATAAAAAGAAAAAATCATGTAAAATACCTTGACAGCCGTATTTTTACAGGATATAATGAGCAAGCGTGCAATAAGAACGCTGTTTTTTTGTTGCCGTAGCATATTCAGGAAATTGCCAGTGGCAGATCCTGAAGATTGATTTATTAATTTGACAATAGCAACCGCGCTACCCCATGGCAAACCATGGAGAAAATAATCGGGAGGTGAAATGGAATGCCAACATTCAACCAGTTAGTAAGAAAAGGACGTCAGACATCTGTAAAGAAATCTACAGCACCGGCTCTGCAGAGAACATTCAACTCTTTAAGAAAGAAAGCTGTTGAGCAGTCTGCACCACAGAAACGTGGAGTTTGTACAGCAGTTAAAACTGCAACACCTAAGAAACCTAACTCAGCTCTTAGAAAGATCGCCAGAGTTCGTCTTTCCAACGGTATCGAAGTAACAAGCTATATCCCAGGAGAAGGACACAACCTTCAGGAGCATAGCGTTGTTCTTATCCGTGGTGGACGTGTTAAGGACTTACCTGGTACCAGATACCACATCATCAGAGGTACACTGGATACTGCAGGTGTAGCCAACAGAAAACAGGCCCGCTCCAAATATGGTGCTAAGAGACCTAAAAAGAAATAAAGTTAATTTTGCGTAAGTAAATTAACGATACTTCTTGAATGCAAAGCATTTAAGAAGGTTCCCGTTTGAAGGGAAAATAAATTAGACAAGTAATCAATCGAAGATTCACTTATAGCTATAAATATTGTACGGTATTCCATATACCCTGTCGGTTGCGGGTTAAATATAGGACTTTACCAGTGCGAACACCTTAGTTTTAATAGTGAGTACCGATGATTTAATCATTTTGATTAAGGAGGGAAGTAACGTGCCACGTAAAGGACATACTCAGAAAAGAGACGTTCTGGCAGACCCGATGTACAACAACAAAGTGGTTACCAAACTTATCAACAACATCATGTTAGATGGTAAGAAAGGTGTCGCTCAGAAGATTGTATACGGCGCTTTCGCTAGAATTGAAGAAAAAGCTGGCAAACCAGCTATCGAAGTATTTGAAGAGGCTATGAACAACATCATGCCACTTCTCGAAGTAAAAGCAAGACGTATCGGTGGTGCTACTTATCAGGTTCCGATCGAGGTAAGAGCAGACAGACGTCAGGCACTGGCTCTTCGCTGGCTCACCACATATTCTCGTAAAAGAGGCGAGAAGACCATGGAGGAGAGACTTGCAAACGAGCTTCTGGATGCAATGAACAACACAGGCGCATCTGTTAAGAAGAAAGAAGATATGCACAAGATGGCTGAAGCAAATAAAGCATTTGCTCACTATCGTTTCTAATCAAGGAGGAAATCCAATTGGCTGGAAAAGAAGGTAGAGAATACCCGCTTGAGCGTACCAGAAACATTGGTATCATGGCTCATATCGATGCAGGTAAGACAACTCTTACAGAACGTATCCTTTATTATACAGGTGTCAACTACAAAATCGGTGATACTCATGAAGGTACCGCAACAATGGACTGGATGGAGCAGGAGCAGGAGAGAGGTATCACAATTACTTCCGCTGCTACCACATGTCACTGGACTCTGCAGGAACACTGCAAGAAGAAACCAGGTGCTCTGGAACATCGTATCAACATCATTGATACACCAGGACACGTAGACTTCACCGTAGAGGTTGAGCGTTCACTCCGTGTACTTGACGGCGCTGTCGGTGTCTTCTGTGCAAAAGGTGGTGTAGAACCTCAGTCCGAAAACGTATGGCGTCAGGCTGACACTTACAATGTACCGCGTATGGCATTCATCAACAAGATGGATATTCTCGGTGCAAACTTCTACAACGCTGTAGATCAGATCAAGACTCGTCTTGGTAAAAACGCTATCTGCTTACAGCTTCCAATCGGAAAAGAAGATGAATTCAAAGGAATCATCGACCTTTTCGAAATGCAGGCTTATATCTACAATGATGAGAAAGGTGAAGACATTTCCATCACAGATATTCCGGAAGACATGCAGGAAGAAGCAGAACTTTATCATACAGAACTCGTAGAGAAAATCTGCGAACTGGATGACGATTTAATGATGGAATATCTGGAAGGTGAAGAACCGTCTAATGATAAATTAAAAGCAGTTCTTCGTAAAGCTACTTGCGAATGTACAGCTGTACCGGTATGCTGCGGTACTGCATACAGAAACAAGGGTGTTCAGAAACTTCTGGATGCAATCATTGAATTCATGCCTGCTCCTACAGACATTCCTCCAATCGAGGGTGTTGACCTGGAAGGCAACCCGATCGTGAGACATTCTTCTGATGAAGAGCCGTTCTCCGCCCTGGCATTCAAGATTATGACAGACCCATTTGTTGGTAAACTGGCATACTTCCGTGTATACTCCGGTACTATGAATTCTGGTTCTTATGTACTCAACGCTACTAAGGACAAGAAAGAACGTGTTGGCCGTATCCTTCAGATGCACGCTAACAAACGTATGGAACTGGATAAAGTATATTCAGGAGATATCGCTGCAGCAATCGGTTTCAAATTCACCACAACTGGTGATACAATCTGTGATGACCAGCATCCGGTAATCCTTGAATCCATGGAATTCCCGGAACCGGTTATTGAGCTTGCAATCGAGCCTAAGACAAAAGCTGGACAGGGTAAACTTGGTGAAGCTCTTGCAAAACTGGCAGAAGAAGACCCGACATTCCGTGCACATACAAATCAGGAAACAGGTCAGACAATCATCGCTGGTATGGGTGAGTTGCATCTGGAAATCATCGTTGACCGTCTGCTTCGTGAATTCAAAGTAGAGGCTAACGTTGGTGCACCTCAGGTTGCATATAAAGAAACAATTACTAAATCAGTAGACGTTGACAGCAAATATGCTAAACAGTCTGGTGGTCGTGGACAGTATGGTCACTGTAAAGTTAAATTCGAGCCTATGGATGCCAACGGAGAAGAACTGTACAAGTTCGAATCCACAGTTGTTGGTGGTGCTATTCCGAAGGAATACATCCCGGCAGTTGGTGAAGGTATTGAAGAAGCTATGAAAGCTGGTATTCTGGGTGGATTCCCAGTAGTCGGCGTTCATGCAAACGTATACGACGGTTCTTATCATGAAGTCGATTCCTCTGAAATGGCATTCCACATTGCAGGTTCCCTTGCATTCAAGGATGCTATGCAGAAAGCAGCTCCGATTCTTCTTGAGCCTATCATGAGAGTCGAAGTTACTACTCCGGAAGATTACATGGGTGATGTTATCGGTGATATCAACTCCCGTCGTGGTCGTATCGAAGGTATGGATGATATCGGCGGAGGTAAGATGATCCGTGGATTCGTTCCGCTTTCTGAAATGTTCGGATACGCAACAGACCTTCGTTCAAGAACTCAGGGACGTGGTAACTACTCCATGTTCTTCGAGAAATACGAACAGGTTCCGAAGTCCGTACAGGAAAAGATTCTTTCCAAGAAAGACTGATAATATAAAAAAGCTTGCAAATATCCTTGATTTGCAATATAATCAAGGATAGCAAGTCAAAAACTGATAAAAACGCTCTGAAAGAAAGAGCATAGTTTTTAAGGAGGACATTTTAAAATGGCAAAGGCTAAGTTTGAGAGAACAAAACCGCATTGTAACATTGGTACCATCGGACACGTTGACCATGGTAAAACAACTTTAACAGCAGCTATCACAAAAGTTCTGGCTGAAAGAGTTCCAGGAAACACAGTTGAAAACTTCGAAGATATCGATAAAGCTCCAGAAGAAAGAGAGCGTGGTATCACAATTTCTACAGCACATGTTGAGTATCAGACAGAGCATAGACATTATGCACACGTTGACTGCCCAGGACATGCTGACTACGTTAAGAACATGATCACAGGTGCAGCTCAGATGGATGGTGCTATCCTCGTAGTTGCTGCTACAGATGGTGTTATGGCTCAGACAAAAGAGCACGTTCTTCTTGCTCGTCAGGTTGGTGTTCCGTACATCGTTGTATTCATGAACAAATGTGATATGGTAGATGATGACGAACTTCTTGAACTGGTTGAGATGGAAATTCGTGAACTTCTTTCCGAGTATGACTTCCCAGGAGATGACATTCCGGTTATCCAGGGATCTGCTCTTAAAGCTCTTGAAGATCCGGCTGGCCCATGGGGAGACAAGATTATGGAACTCATGAACGCAGTTGATGAGTACATTCCGGACCCACAGCGTGACACAGACAAACCGTTCGTTATGCCTGTAGAGGATGTATTCTCTATCACAGGACGTGGAACAGTTGCTACTGGTAGAGTAGAAGCTGGTGTTCTTCACGTATCTGAAGAAGTTGAAATCGTTGGTATCAAAGAAGAAACACGTAAAGTTGTTGTTACAGGAATCGAAATGTTCCGTAAACTTCTTGACGAAGCTCAGGCTGGTGATAACATCGGTGCTCTTCTTCGTGGTGTTCAGAGAAACGAAATCGAGCGTGGACAGGTTCTTGCTAAACCAGGAACACTTACATGCCATACAAAATTCACAGCTCAGGTTTACGTTCTGACAAAAGATGAAGGTGGACGTCATACTCCATTCTTCAACAACTATCGTCCACAGTTCTACTTCAGAACAACAGACGTAACAGGTGTTTGCAACCTTCCAGAAGGAACAGAAATGTGCATGCCTGGAGATAACATCGAAATGACAATCGAACTGATCCACCCAATCGCTATGAGCCAGGGTCTTACTTTCGCTATCCGTGAAGGTGGACGTACTGTAGGATCAGGACGTGTTGCTACAATCATCGAGTAATCACTGACTAATATATATTGAGTACCGCAAGGTACATGTGTCCAAACGTAAGATACCCCGGAACCGTAAGGTTTCCGGGGTTTTTCTGTTGAGTAAAAAGTTTAAAATAAGGCTGTAAAGAATAGCGAATAAATTGAAAACAGGCAGGTATGGGAAGAAAATGAAAATCTTCGCATATCTGCCTGTGATACTGTTATGATACTATTTCTGTTCGTTATTGGAAAATTTCTGTGTTAAAAGTTCATCTCGTTTACGGATTCGTGTCTCAAAATCCAGTTCTTCAATTTCTTTATGGGTGACAGGTTTGGAAGTGTAGTATTCCAACGTCTGCTTTTTCCACATATCAAACATATCTTTGCCTGTGAAATAAGATTCCAGGCTTTCTCTGTTCTCCTGCAGATCAGCAAGAAAATTACACATATCTGCGTTTAAAGAATGTTCAGGATCATTTCCATAAAAGCGAAGTCCGGCATACCATTTCTGTGTTTCTGTTTCTATATCACCGGGAAGTTTATTATTTATATCCAGTTCATACCGGAGTTCATTGGATTCATTCATCTGCAGTAAAACCCAAAGAATATCGCTGAGAGTAGAAATCTGTACTTTATTTTCAGATAATCCAAATAACCAGTCCAGTGAGACATGAAATTTCTGAGCAATAGTCAATAACACATCATTGGAGGGAGTAACCACACCATTTTCATAACTGGATAAAGTTGACTGACGTATACCAATAGCTGCGGAAAAGTTTTTTTGATTCATCTTCAGATCAGTTCGCAGCTCTTTTATTTTTTCTGAAATAGATGATTCCTGCATATTATCCACCTCCTTAAAAGCTATGATTAGTATATCACAAATGATAAAAATCAACAATATAGAAAAATATCATTCATGATGATAAAAATTATTGACAATGATTATTTAAAATGATATAGTATCAGTGAAAATGATAATTATAGACAAGGAGGAAATGATATGCAGAGACAGAACTATATGATTACAGCGGAAGAAGTTGCAGAGAGCATGGGGATTTCACTTGGATATGCTTACAAGCTGCTTCGCAAACTGAACAAAGAGCTTGCAGATCAGGGATATGTAACCGTTGCGGGCAAGATACCGAGGGCATTCTGGGAAAAGAAATTTTATGGATATTCCCAGATTGCAATGTAAGGGGGTGAGAAAGTATGGCAGCATACAAAGATGAAGAAAGAGGAACCTGGTATGTTTCATTTTATTATGAGGACTGGACAGGAGCCAAAAAGCGAAAAGTAAAAAGAGGATTCCGTACTAAGAAAGAAGCATTAAATTTTGAAGCGGAGTATAAAAGAACAGCGAAAGCAGACATGGATATGACAATGGGAGAGTTTGTAGAAGTCTACTTCCGAGACAAGTCTCAGTCATTGAAGGACAGGAGTATCAAGAACAAAAGAGATACGATGAATGCTCAACTGTTACCGTATTTTAAGGACAGACCGATGAACAGTATCACACCAGCAGAGATTATCCAGTGGCAGAATACGATTATTGAAAAAGGATATTCAGATGATTATCTGAAAACAATACAGAATCAGATGACGGCATTGTTTAATCATGCGAAGAATATCTACAATCTGGCAGATAATCCTTGTGACAAAGTAAAACGTATGGGAAAGACTTCAAAAAAGAAAATGAAGTTTTGGACAATTGAAGAATATCGGCAGTTTATGACCGGAATAGAACCGGGAAGCAAATATTATGTGCTGTTTGAATTATTATTCTGGACAGGAGCGAGAGAAGGCGAAGCACTCAGCATTACACCTGCTGACATTGATTTTGAAAAGAATCTACTTCATATCAATAAAACTTACTACCGTATGCATGGAGAGGACGTGATTACATCTCCCAAAACAGAAGAATCGAACCGTACGATTTCCATACCGGAATTTCTGAAAAAAGAGATTCAGGACTATATTAGCAGACTGTATGAGTTGCCCGAAGATGAACGGATTTTTCCAATGGTTCATGAAGCGGTACAGCATAAGTTAAAACAGGTGGTTCAAAAGACCGGAGTAAAAAAGATAAGAGTACACGACATTCGTCACAGTCATGCGGCATTTCTGATCAATAAGGGAGTGCAACCATTGATGATTAAAGAAAGGTTTGGACATACGGACATTCGCATTACATTGAATACTTATGGGCACTTATATCCAGATCAGCAGAAAGTGGTGGCAGATATGCTGGATGATGAAAATATAAAAAGCTCCGGAAGTACGAACAACCGGAGCAATGTGACAAATGGGGACGAATCCACAAATGTCAACCCTAGACAAGTTGATTATATCAGGGATTCTTCCAGAGAACAACAGATAATTGGCGAGAATAGTTTGAAAAATGGAGGAATTTATGGAACAGAGAAATGAGAATAAAACAGAATTGAAAATGATAAAGATGTCAGATGTCCAGTCCCAGACAGTGGACTGGCTCTGGTATCCATTTATCCCTTATGGGAAATTAACGATCATTCAGGGTGATCCGGGCGATGGAAAAACTACGCTGATATTAAATATTGCAGCGAGATTGTCTAAAGGAGAAGGTCTGGATAACGATATGAAAGTAACAGAACCAGTAAAGATTATTTATCAGACAGCGGAAGATGGGCTGGCAGATACGGTAAAACCCAGACTGGAGCTGGCAGAAGCGGTCTGTGAAAGAATCATGGTTATAGATGAAACAGAAAAATCACTTTCCATGATAGATGAGAGACTGGAAACTGCTATCAAACGGACTGGTGCGAGAGTGCTTATTTTAGATCCGATTCAGGCATACCTTGGAGGAACAATGGATATGAACCGGGCAAATGAAGCAAGGGATATGACAAAAAGATTGAGCTTGCTGGCAGAAAAGTATAAATGTGCAATTTTATTAATCGGACATATGAATAAAGCTGGTGGAAATAAAGCTGCATATAGAGGAATGGGTTCGATTGACTTTTTTGCAGTAGCCAGAAGCGTATTACTGGTAGGAAGAATAGAGGGAGAACCGGACTTAAGAGCAGTGGTTCAGATTAAAAATAATCTGGCTGCATTTGGACATTCCAAAGCATTTCGCCTGACAGAAACCGGATTTGAGTGGATAGGTGACTATGAAATCACAGCAGATGAGGTGCTTGGTGGAATTGCTCCAAAGGTAAATAAACTGGAACAGGCAAAAAAGATGCTGAGGGAACTGGCAGAAACATCAACTTCTGTGCAAAGCAGTGAAATCTTTGATATGGCAGAAGATTTGAATATTTCTAAAAGAACACTGGAAAATGCAAAAAAGGAACTTGGAATTAAGGCAAGACGAATCGGTAATTCCTGGTATTGGGATTTAAATAAAGTTAAGCCGGAATAAATTAAGGGTGCAACATTGCAGAGTATATAGAAAATGCGGAATTAAAATGCAAGGTTGCAATCTGTAAAGACATTGCAGTGTTGCGTCCTTACATAAATTGTAAGAAGGTGAGAACTTGAAAAACGTTATGATTCCAGAGGAGTTATTTGGAAAGATTATAAAATATCATTTACTGGATCAGGAACAGGAAGCAGATGATATAAGAAAAGGTCTGGAAAAAAAGCTGGATGCAATGGTAAATCGTGAGGCATACAGTAAATTCAAAACTGCGCCAACAGAAGAAGAACGGGAAAAGTTCCGGCAGGAGTATCTGGACAGAAAAGGAATGCAAGAGAGCTTTCGATGGTAACAGTTCGTGTTGATTACCTTTTTACAGGAGCGTGTCACGCCCCTGTGAGAAGTAAACAAGAAGAAAGTTGGTAAGGCGCATACGGAAAGCTGAGGCTGGACGGTGAGGTTGCTGTAAATTTGATAGTTGTGAAGAAGGGAGAACGATTCGATGAAGCAGGGAAGATTAGGATATAACAGTAGCAATGACAAATATGGGTTATTAGCCTCGGACTTATGGATTGATACGGGATTTCACTGTGGAGAAGGTCTTGAGGTGCTGGTCGATGATAAGTGGGTAAGGACAAGAATGGAGATGAATCCAGCAAGAGAATGGTATCTGGTTGGAACGCCATACTGTGGAGATCTGGAATATGTGCAGGCAAGAATACCGGAATAATTTAGTCGAGAGAGTAACGAAAGAGATAAAATAGCCCCCGGCAGGGCGCAAGGGTACTTTTGATGGACGGAACGGCTGTCGAAAGTGCTTTTGCGTTACTTTTGACAAAAGTAACAAAACCGCCGTATCCGGCGAAGATTTCTTTTTATACTATAGCTGGTAAAGATACAAATTTATGTGCCATGTCTGGCACTGGTTTTAGAAAGTGGGGTGACGAACATGACGCTGAAACGAACAATTAGTGGTATGATCGGGACAGGTTCTCTGGCTCATAACAGAAGGGAATTTATAGCAGAAAATGTTGATTCAGACAGAGTGCAACTAAATATTTGCTATCAGAATGAGAATTTAAAAGAAGTTTATAAAGAACTGTTTGATGAAGCTGTAGAACGATATAATATCGGGAAAAGAAAAGATAGACAGATTACAAATTACTATGAAAAAATCCGGCAGGGAAAACAAGAGAAGTTGTTCCACGAAGTAATTTTTCAAATTGGAAATCGAGAAGATATGGCTGTCGGAACAGCAGAAGGAGATCTGGCTGTAAAAATACTGGATGAATATGTAAAGGACTTCCAGAAGCGGAATGCAACGTTACGGGTATTTGGGTGTTATCTACATCAGGATGAGTCTACTCCACATTTACATATTGATTTTATTCCTTATGTGACTGATTGGAAAGGAAAAGGAATGGACACCAGAGTTTCGTTGAAACAGGCATTAAAAAGTCTTGGATTTCAAGGTGGAAATAAGCATGATACAGAGTTGAACCAGTGGATGAACCATGAAAAAAAGGTCCTGGCAGAGATTGCAAAACAGCATGGCATTGAATGGGAACAGAAAGGTACTCATGAGGAACATTTGGATGTTTATAACTTCAAGAAGAAAGAGCGAAAAAAGGAAGTACAGGAGCTGGAGCAGGAGAAAGAGTATCTAACTGCAGAAAACGAAGAACTGACAGCACAAATTGCGGAATTCAGAGCAGATATCCAGATTTTAAAAGACGATAAGGAACAGGCAAGCAGGGAGAAACAAGAAGCAGAACAAAGGGCAGAGGACGCAGAAAAAGAAGTAAAAAGTCTGGAAGAGCGTCGAGATGTGCTGCAGCCGATTATGGATAATGCCAGTAAAGAAATAAAAGAATATGGAATGATTAAGACGTTTTTACCGGAGGCAGGAACATTTGAACGTGCAGTACCTTACAGAGAAAATAAAATCAAGCCATTGTTTATCAAGATGAAGAATCAGATTGCTGCATTAGCTGGAAAGGTTGTAGAACTTAACAAAACGATAGAAAGCTGGAAAAACAAATATCAAAAATCTACGGAGAAATGTGATGATATCCAAACGCAGTTAGATGATGTGCGTAAAGAAAATGGAAAATTATCAAATGATAATCAACGTTTACAAGAGATTTCGGACAGATATGACAGAGTGGTGCGTATTCTGGGAATGGAAACTGTAGAGGATGTGGTGCAGCAGGACATTAAAGAACAAAGGGCACTGGAAGAAAAACGGCGAATGGAGCAAATGCCAAAGGGAAGCGTTCTGAAACAGTTGGAATGGGCAACTCAAAAGAGCCAGATTGAAAACCAACAACGTAAGAAAAATAAAACAAAATACAAAGGATTGGAGATTTAGACTATGAAAAAACAGATTTATGATGAGAAAAATGGAATGAGCTATACGTTGCATGGAGATTACTATTTGCCGGATCTGGTTTTAAGAGAAGAAGAACCTACATATGGAAAATATGGAATGTTACGAAAGCAGTTCTTAAAAGAACACAGATCAGCAAGATATCAATACATGTTATTGACCGGAAAATTGAATGAACATCTGAATCAGATCGATCAGGAAGTCAGAGAACAGGTGGAAACGCTTATGGAACAGATGACAGAAAAACAGGGTGTAACTGAAGAATTAAAGGCACAGGATCAGATGAAGTGGGTTAGGTTAATGAATAATATAAAAGCCAGTGCAGAAGAGATTATATTGAAAAACATGGTATATGTGTGAGATCGTTCTTTTACACTTTTGTATATATTAGAATAGCACTTTAGAAAGCACTATGGTAAAATAAAGTGAAGGTAAATCGGAATTTGGAGGATTGAATTATGTGGAATGAATTAGGTATAAGTGGAGGAACCGCAATTGTTATTTTGATTGCGCTGTATTTCGTTATCAAATGGGCAGTGAAAAATGGCATCAAAGAAGCCTACAGTGCAATCACTGGAAAGAAAACTGTTGAAGATATCCAAAACGAAAAAGAGCTGAAAGAACTTGGATTGGATTCAGAAGATCAATAACTTCAAGTTTGTGGAATCGACTGAAAGGAAGCATTATATGTTCTATATTTATATTATTTTTGATTTTGCAATGGCAGTAATTATGCTTTTATTTGGAATATGGTTTTATAGGTCAAAAGGACAAGCATCCAACTTCTTGTCTGGTTATAATATGAAATCTGCAGAAGAACGAAAAAAATATGATGAAAATGCTATGTGTAAGGCATATGGGAAGAGAATGATGCTTATGTCACTTCCTTTTATTGCTGGAATGATTATAGATATTTGGTATATAGGAACTGGTTGTTTAATTGCATGGGCGATATGGTTTGTTATGTTTATTCTGTTGCTTATAGATAGACATAAAAGAGAAAGTTAATTTATAGAAAAATAGAATGTTTTCGGGTGAAAATACCGTTTATTTGTTTTAGACATATGATGTCCGATTGAAAATTAGCGGATTCTCGTTTTATGTCGTGGTAATTTTGCTATATATTGGTAAGCTGTAAGTGGAAGAGAGGTAGAGACATGGATACAAAAAAGATTGGAGCTTTTTTAAAGCAATGTCGTAAAGAAAAGAATC